>CAIOHM010000532.1 GCA_903858055.1 uncultured delta proteobacterium | reverse complement strand
CGACGAGACCCACGCGCTCCTCACCGCGGCCGCCACGTTCCTGAACGTCGAGGGCGCTCGCGCCGACCTCCCGCACACGATCGAGATCGTGCCACGCACGGGGTGGGCCGCCGTGGTGCCGCTGCCTCCCTCCGACGCCGCGTCGCGTGCGGGCGGCCGCTGCTTCCTCGCGGAAAACCTCGACGCGCTCTACGACACGCCGCTCTCGCTCGGCGCCCTCGATCGCTCCGAATTCTCGGTTAACGGCATCCCTCATCAATACGCCGTATGGCCACAGGATGCGCTCTCGGGGCTCGAGCTCACGCGCCTCGTCGACGACACGCGCAAGCTCCTCGAGGTCGAGCACCAGCTCTTCGGCACCGCGCCTTACGAGCGCTACTCGTTCCTCCTGAACCTCGCCCCCGACGCGCGCGGCGGCCTCGAGCACGACCACGCGACCACGCTCCTCGCGAGCCCCTTCGCGTGCCGCAAGCGCAAGGACTACCTCGACCTCCTCACGCTCGTCGCCCACGAGGCTTTCCACCTCTGGTCGGTCAAGCGCATCCGCCCCGCGGGGCTTGCACCTTACAAGTACGACCGTGAGAACTACACGCGCCTCCTCTGGTGGTTCGAGGGTGGCACGAGCTACTTCGACTGGCGCATCGTGCGCCTCGCGGGCCTCTGCTCCGTCGAGGAGTACTTCGCGCACCTCGTCGAAGAGCTGAACTACGTCGAGCAGACGCCGGGGCGCTTCGTGCAGAGCCTCGAGGAGGCCTCCTTCGACGCGTGGGTGAAGCTCTACCGACCCGACGCCAACACGGCGAACTCCACGGTGAGCTACTACCGCAAGGGCGAGGTCGCGTGCCTCCTCTTCGACGCGACGATTCGCGCGGCCACCGCGGGAGCCAAGGGCCTCGACGACGTGCAGAGCCGCCTCTGGGACGACCACGGTCGCCTCGGCAAAGCGGTGCCCGAGGGGGCGTTCCCGGAGGTCTTCAAGCGCGTGACCGGCGTGGACGTTCAGGAGGAGCACGCGGCGTGGGTGCGCGGCACCGAAGAGCTCCCGGTGGACGCGGTGCTCGCGAAGCTCGGACTGCGGCTCGTACGCAAGGTGAAGGCCGAGGGCGTCACCACGAGCCTCGGGCTGCGCCTCAAGGCGAGCGGCGGTCGCATCACCGTCACCACCGTGCTCCGCGGCGGCGCGGCCGAGCGCGCGGGCGTCTCCCCCGCCGATGAGCTCGTGGCCATCAACGGCTGGCGCGTCGACGAGGCAAACCTCGATCAACACCTGCGCGGGCACGAGCCCGGCGACGAGCTTCGCATGCTCCTCGTGCGCGACGGCCGCGTCGTCGAAAGCACCGTCACGCTCGACGCCGTTCGCCCTGAAATCACTGCGATCGAAGCCATCGCCGACGCCACGCCGGAGCAGCGCGCCGTCGTCGCGAAGTGGCTCGGGGGCCTCCCCGCCGCGTGGACCCCGAAGGCCTCGAAGGCCAACGAAGGAGCGAGCGCGTGAGCCACGAGTCCGCCTCCCCCATGTCGCTGCGCCCGTCGCCAGGCGCGCCGGTCTCGCAGCGCTCCTCCGTCACCACGATGACCGAGTTCGTGCTCCCGCCGCACGCGAACGCCTTCGGCAACGTCTTCGGCGGGCAAATCATGGCGTGGGTCGACATCTGCGCGGCCATCTGCGCGGGGCGCCACACGCGCCTCCCGTGCGTCACGGCCTTCGTCGACGACCTGCACTTCGTCGCGCCCGTGAGGGTCGGCGAGATCGTCTCCCTCGAGGCGCGCGTCACGGCCACCTTCCGCACCTCCCTCGAGATCGCGGTCACGGTCACCGGCGAGAACCCGGTCGCGGGCCGGCGCTGGTCGTGCACGAACGCGCTCCTCACGTTCGTGGCGATCGACAACGAAGGGAAGCCCCTCCCCGTGCCGCCGC
Source organism: uncultured delta proteobacterium (assembly GCA_903858055.1). Taxonomy (GTDB): domain Bacteria; phylum Myxococcota_A; class Polyangia; order Polyangiales; family Polyangiaceae; genus CAIQDA01. The sequence goes on along the minus strand of CAIOHM010000532.1, from coordinate 7,016 downwards.
TGCTCCTCGACACCCCCGAGCTCGAAGCTTCCCAGCGCGCAGGCGAGGTGCGCCGCGCGCAGCGCAAGGCCTCGGGCAAGTAAGGGGCCCTCCAAGGGGCGCTTCATTCCTGGGAAAAAGCGCGCTAGCGGCCTCTCCCATGAGTGAGGTCACTGCCCCCGTCGCCCCGGTCGTCGCGATCGAAAACCTTTCCAAGCACGTCGGCGAAGACGTGCGCCTGCGCGGCTGGCTCTACAACAAGCGCTCCTCCGCGAAGCTCCACTTCCTCGAGGTCCGCGACGGAACGGGCATCGTGCAGGCCGTGGTCTTCAAGGGCGACGTCGGCGACGAGGCCTTCGCGCGCGGCGACAAGCTCACGCAAGAGACGAGCCTCGTCGTCACGGGCACGGTCAAGGAGCACGGCAAGCGAAAGGGCGAGTACGAGCTCGGCGTGAAGTCGTTCGAGGTCATCGGCGCTCCGTCGCAGGAGTACCCGATCAGCCCCAAGGACCACGGCACGGACTTCCTCATGGACAACCGCCACCTGTGGCTGCGCTCGAAGCGCCAGCACGCGATCATGCGCGTGCGCCACACGATCGTGAAGGCGGTCCGCGACTTCTTCGACCAAGACGGCTTCACGCTCCTCGACGCGCCCATTTTCACGCCGAACGCGTGCGAGGGCACCTCCACGCTCTTCGAGACCGACTACCACGGCGAGCCCGCGTACCTGACGCAGTCGGGCCAGCTCTACATGGAGGCAGGCGCAGCCGCTTTCGGTAAGGTGTATTGTTTCGGTCCTACCTTCCGCGCCGAGAAGTCGAAGACGCGCCGCCACCTCGCCGAGTTCTGGATGGTGGAGCCCGAGGTCGCCTTCCTCACGCTCGAAGAAGACATGAACCTCGCCGAGCGCTTCCTCGCGTACGTGGTCGGCCGCGTCCTCGAGACCCGCCAAGAGGAGCTGAAGGTGCTCGAGCGCGACACCTCGAATCTCGAGAAGGTCATCCCGCCTTTCCCGCGCATCACCTACGAGCGCGCGATCGAGATCCTCCACGAGAACGGCCACCCGGAGGCGAAGTTCGGCGACGACCTCGGCGCCGACGAAGAGACGGTCATCTCGAACCAGTTCGATCGCCCGGTCATCGTGAGCCACTACCCGGCCGAGATGAAGGCGTTCTACTTCAAGCGCGACGCGTCGCGCCCCGAGCTCACGCTCAACATGGACGTCCTCGCGCCCGAGGGCTACGGCGAGATCATCGGCGGCGGCATCCGCGAAGAGAGCCTCGAGACGCTCGTAAAGGCCATCGAGGCCCACAAGCTCTCGATGGACGCCTTCCAGTGGTACCTCGACCTGCGCCGCTACGGCTCGTTCCCGCACGGCGGCTTCGGCCTCGGCATCGAGCGCACGGTCGCATGGACCTGCGGCCTCCCCCACGTGCGCGAGACCATCCCCTTCCCGCGCATGTTGAACCGCCTCGCGCCCTGAGCCTCGAACGAGCTTGGGCGCGGCCCGCGTCCCTCACCGCCCCTTGCGCATGCGAATCAGGCCCTCTTGCATCGTCGAGGCGACGAGGCGCCCTTCCTTCGTGAAGATACGCCCGCGTGCCAGGCCGCGGCCTCCGTTCGCGACTTGGCTGTCCATCACGTGGAGCAGCCAATCGTCGACGCGGAACGGTGCGTGGAAGTACATCGCGTGGTCGAGCGAGGTGACCTGCATGCCGGGCGTGAGCCACGTGACGCCGTGCGGGAGGAGCGAGGTCGTCATGAAGGCCCAGTCGGAGGCGTACGCGAGGAGGTAGCGGTGGAGCGCCGGGTCGTCCGGGAGGCGATCGATCGCGCGCATCCAGTGCATGCGCTTGGCTTCGCGCTTCGTGGGTGCGATCGGGTCTTCCACGGGCCCCACCGCGCGGAGCTCGATGGGCCGGCCCGCGAGCGCCTGATCGCGGAGCGCCTTCGGCAGCTTCTCCGCGTGCGTCGCCACACGCGCCTGCTCCGTCGGGAGGCTCTCCGGGTCGGGCGCCTCGGGCATCGGGTCTTGGTGCGCGAAACCTTCCTCCTCCGTTTGGAACGAAGCGGCGAGGTTGAAGATTTGCTGTCCGTTTTGGATCGCCACCACGCGGCGCGTGCTGAAGGAGCCGCCGTCGCGGCTGCGGTCGACGCTGTACACGATGGGCTTCGTGACATCGCCGGGCCGCAGGAAGTACGCGTGGAGCGAGTGCACGTGCCGCTCGGGAGGGGCCGTCTGCACCGCCGCCGAGAGCGCTTGCCCGAGCACCTGCCCACCGAAAACGGCTCCCCAGCCGAGGTCCTGCGACTGACCGCGAAAGAGGTTCTCTTCGATGCGCTCGAGGGCGAGGAGCTGAACGAGGTGGTCGAGGATCGGCGCCATGAACCTTGGCTAAGCCCGCGAGCGCCGCCGCGCCAGCCCCAGGGAAAACGCACGCAAACTTCGCTGCCTTCGCACGGCGGCCGCGGGCGCGCGTCGCGCCGGTACCACCATGGTCCATGCGGGCGTTGGCCTCGTGCGAGGACCATGAAAAACCCCGGAGCGCACGCGGCACCCCGGGGTTTTCGTTTCGCTCCCGCCTCAGTTCCAGATGACGGGGTTGTACTGCGTGTTCGTGGGCGCGCTCCCGCCGATCGGCGTGGTGCCGAGGTTGGGCTTCGAGCCGGAGCCCGTGTCCGCGCCCGAGCACAGGAGCGCCGGAGGAACGGCGGCGGTCACGAGGCACGACCGGTCGACGCCGCCCGCCACCCGGAAGACGCTTGCGGACGAGTAGCGAGGCCCGAACGAGAACGAGCCGACGGAGGTCGTCGCGCATTGGCCCACGGTGCAGTCGCCTGCGCTGAAGAGCACCGGGGCGCTGTTCGTGAGCTTCGGTGCGAGCATCCACGTGGTGCCGCCGCCCGCAACGAGAGCGCTCGGCGCGCCGTAGACGGTCGAGCCCGTGGGGTAGTCCGTCACGGCGAACCCGTTGCCCATCGCACCCGAGCCCGAAGAACCCATGGTTCCCCAGGTGTAGTGCTTCTCGTCGCTCGCGATGAGGGAGATGTGGTTCGTCCCCGCCGTGAGCAAGCGACCGAGCGTCGCCTGGGTGCCTTGTGGCACGCTCGGGCTCACCGAGAGCTGCGTGAAGAAGGCGTAGTACCCGCCGCTCGCGCTCTCGGCGCCTGCGGGCACGGTCCCCGCCGTGGACGAGATCTGAGGCACGATGGTCCCGTTGGCGCGACCGGCGCAGCGGAGGACACGCGTTGCGCTCGCGCTCGTGCCCTGGCTGAGGATCGCGCAGGTGTTCGCGTCCGAAGCGGCGACCTCGCGAACCATGTAGGCCTCCTGCGAGCCGCTCGCCGCGTTCGCGTAGAATTGGGTGGTCCACGACCGCGCGAAGGTCGAGGTCGTCGGGTTCTTCGCTCCGATGGTGAGCTGGCCGAGCGCGTTGTCACCCCAGCAGTAGAGCTGCGAGGTCACCGGGACGAACGCGCACGCGTGACCGCGCCCGAGCGCGAGCGCCGTCGCCGAGAGAGGCCCGGTCGGCGACGTGTACCCCGGGGGCGCGTACATGACGCGGACCGGATACGGGACCGAGGACGCCGCGGTGTTGGCCCCGAGCTGGCCCTTGCCGTTGTCACCCCAGCACGCGACGTTCGTCCCGCTCGCGACCGAGTACGTCACGCAGGCGTAGCTGGCCGCGACGACGAGCGCCTGCACATCGCCCGCGCCCGCGGGGAGCGCGTCGAGCTTCACGGGCGAGCCGACCGAGGGGTACGACCGCGCGGTGGTCGTACCGTCGCCGAGCTGGCCCTTCGCGTTTTCGCCCCAGCAGTAAACCCGTGGGGATTTGCTGTCGCCCACGGTCTTCACGCACTGGAAGTCGTCGCCGACGCCCACATCGGTGACGACCTGACAGAACGAGCCGTCGCCGATGCGGCCCGCGTTGCACGCGCAGGTCGGAGGCGCTCCCACGTTGTTCGCGCAGCTCGCGTACTGCGAGCACCCGCCGTTGTTCGTGGCGCACTCGTCCGCGTCCGTGCAGGTCGGCTGACCGCCCGCGTTGGTCCCGACCTGGTACCCGGCCGCACACGTGCACGCGTACGCGCCGTCGCTGTTCAAGCACGTGCCGCTTCCGCACGGGTTCGTCGCGGCGGCGCACTCGTCGACGTCGACGCACTTGGGCACGCCGTTCACCGTTTGGAGGCTGTACCCCGCGTTGCACGAGCACTGGTACGAGCCCGTCGTGTTCTGGCAGGTGCCCGCGGCCGCAGAGCCGCAGAGGCTGGCGGTCGCGCTGCACTCGTTCACGTCGCTGCACGTGGTGCCGTTGCCCGAGTAGCCGCTCTGGCACGTGCAGGTAGGCGCCGCGCCCGTGTTGTTCGCGCAGGTAGCGTAGGGCGAGCAGCCGCCGTTGTTCGCGAGGCACTCGTTGAGGTCGACGCAGCTCTTCTGGTCGCTCGCGAGCGCGTAGTACTGGCCGCAGCTGCACGCAAACGAGCCTGCATTGTTCGTGCACGTCTGCTGGCAGCCGCCATTGTTCGTGCTGCACTCGTTCGTGTCCGTGCAGGTTGGCGCTCCGGCGGTGCCCGCGAGCTGGTAGCCACTCTGGCACTGGCATGCATACGCGCCCTGCGTGTCCGTGCACGTGCCCGCGCCGCATGGGTTCGTGCCGCTGGTGCACTCGTCCACGTTCACGCACGTGCCGTTGCGGAACTGGTAGCCCGCGCCGCAGCTGCACGAGTACGTGCCGGACTGGTTCGAGCACGTGCCCACGGACGACGTCGCGCCGCAGACGCTGCCGCTCGCGCACTCGTCAACGTCCGTGCACGTGACGCCGTCGCCGGTGTAGCCGCTCTGGCAGGTGCACGTGCGTCCGCCCAGCGTGTTCTGGCACGCGGCGTAGTTCGAGCAGCCGCCGTTGTTCGCGAGGCACTCGTTGACGTCGTTGCACGTCTTGCCGTCGGCCGCGAGCTGGTACCCGGCGTTGCAGCCGCAGGCAACGCCACCTTGCGTGTTCGTGCAGGTCTGAGAGCAGCCGCCGTTGTTCGTGGTGCACTCGTTCACGTCGACGCACTGAGGGGCGGTGCCGCCCGTCGAGACGTAGCCGCTCGGGCAGGTGCACGCGTAGCCGTTGTTGAGCACGTTCGTGCAGGATACACCGACCATCGACCCGCACGGGTTTTGGCTACCCGCGGTGCACTCGTTGACGTCCACGCACCCGCCACCCGAAGGCGCCTGGCCCGCAGGGCACGAGTTGCACGAGTACGCGCCGAGGCTGTTCACGCAGTACTGCCCCGCGCCGCAGCGACCGGGCTGGGCGCACTCGTCGACGTCCACGCACGACTGGTTCCCGGTGGTCGCCTGAAAGCCGCCTGGGCAGCTGCAGTAGAAGCTCCCGGGCGTATCCACGCACTGCCCCGCGGGGCGCACGCCGGCTCCGGTCGCGCAGAGGTACTGGCTCTCGGCGCACTCGTCGATGTTGAGGCACGAGCGCCCGTCCGAGCTCAGGCGGTAGCCGTTGCCGCAGGTGCAGCTGAACGACCCCGCGCTGTTCGAGCACGTGCCGGGCGCGCACAGCGACGGGTTCGCGCTGCACTCGTCGATGTCCGCGCAGGTCGTACCGTTCGCGCCCGTGCTTTGCTGGTAGCCGCTCGGGCAGTTGCACGCGTAGGTGCCTTGGCCGTTCTGGCAGGTGCCGACGCCGCACGGGTTCGAGGCGCCCGCCGTGCACTCGTTCACGTCGACGCACGTACCGCCCACGAAGGCGTAGCCGGCCTGGCACGCGCACTGGTAGCCGCCTTGCGTGTCGGCGCACGTGCCGTAGCCGCACGGGTTCACCCCGCCCGTGCACTCGTTGATGTTTGCACACGTCGCGGCACCGTTGACCGTGGTCCCCTGGTAGCCCGAGGGGCACGAGCACTGGTAGCTGCCTTGCAGGTTTCCGCAGGTGCCCGCGCCGCAGGGGTTCGACCACGCGCCGCCATCCGCGGAAACGCCCGCGTCCGCGCTCGTGGCGCTCGGGGCCACGCACTCGTCGATGTCCGCGCACGTCACCGCGCCGCCCACGCTCTTCGCCTCGTAACCCGCCGGGCACGTGCACGTGTAACCGCCGCCGTTCGGGACGTTCACGCACTGCGCGCCCGCCAGCGTGCCGCACGGGTTCGTCGCGGACGTGAGGCACTCGTTCGTGTCGACACAGCCGCCCGGCGCCGGAGCGCCGACCCAGGTGAAGCCCGCGGTGCAGGTGCATGCATTGTTCACGCAAAGCCCGTTCGCGCCGCACTCGCTGGCCTGCGTACAAACCGGCGGGGGTGGCGGGCCTGCGTCCGCGGCGTCGGGGCCGCCCGTGCCGCCATCGACGGGGGCGCCATCGACCGGGGCGCCAGCGTCCGTGGGCACCGCGGCGTCGCCCCCCGTGCTCGCGTCCGAGCCCGGATTCACCGCGCCGTCTGGGCCCAGCGCGGCGTCCGCGCCGGGCGTGACCGAACCGTCGGTGACGGGCGCCGCGTCGGAGCCTGGCGTGACCTGCGCATCCGAGCCGCCGCCGTCCACCGGCGCGACGACGCCGCTGTCGTTCGGGGTATTCGGGAGGTCGTCGAGCGGAGAGACGCAGCCCGCGAGCGTTGCGGAGCCGACGAGTACGGAGACACCAATCGCCAGGCGCGAAAGCGGCAGAACGAACATGCGGCGAGACTACCACCAAGGGAGCCCGCCGCACGATCAGGTTTCGCGAAACCCGCCTTTGCGCACGGCGGGTCCCGCGACGCTCACTTTGCGTCGAGCTTCTGGAGCTCGTCGAAGCCGGGCAGCGAGGAGAGATCCGGGAGAATCACGATCTCGATGCGGCGGTTTCCCTTGCGGCCGTCGACGGTCTCGTTCTTCAACACCGGGCGCGAGTCCGCGAAGCTCGCCGCCGAGACGCGCTCGGCCTTCACGCCCGCCTCCATCATGGTCTCGACCACCGTGATGGCGCGGGCGGAGGCGAGCTCCCAGTTCGAGGGGAACTGAGCCGTGCGGATCGGCACGTTGTCCGTATGCCCCTCCACCT
>CAIOHM010000531.1 GCA_903858055.1 uncultured delta proteobacterium | reverse complement strand
GCGGCGGCGAGCGTGATCCACGTGGATTTCGCCAGGCGCGAGGTGCGTCGCGAGACCCCCTCCGTTCCCCCCGCCGTCGAACTCGACTTCGGGCGTGATGAGCGCGCGGAGGAGGCGCCGCAGCCGCTCGAACCGGTCGCGCGCACGTTCAGCGAGGAAGACGTCGTGAAGCTGCTCGGCTTCTCGCTCCGTCGTCTTCGCGCGCTCGACCGAAGCTCGGTCGTGTCGCCATCGGGAGTCGAGGCGGGCCGCCGCGTCTACCGGTTTCCGGACTTGGTCGCCCTGCGCGCCGCGCGCGACCTCTTGGCGGCGGGTCACTCGCTCGCCTCCGTGAGCGCCATGGTCGCGCGCTTGCGTGCCACGCTCCCGCGCGTCGTTCGCCCGTTGCAAGAACTTCGCGTGCGCTCCGACGGTCGTGCGCTGGTCGTTCACGACGACGAGAACGGTCCCTTCGAGCCGCTCACCGGCCAACTCGTGATGGACTTCTCCATCGGCGCGATCGGCGACGACGTGGTGCGTCTGTTTCAACCCGAGCGCAGCTACGGCGCGCGCGCGACGGCGTTCGAGCTTTACCAACAGGCGCTCCGCATCGACGAGAAGCCCGAGCGGTTCGAGGAAGCCGAAGAACTCTATACGCGCGCGCTCCAGCTCGACCCCTCGCTCGCGATCGCGTTCACGAACCTCGGAAACGTGCGCTACCGCCGCGGCGATCACGACGGCGCCGAGAAGCTCTACCGCCGTGCGCTCGCGTGCGAGAGCGACCAGCCCGAGGCCCAGTACAATCTCGGGTATTTGCTCCTCGAGCGCGGCGAGGCCGCGAGCGCGCTTCGTCACTTCGAGAGCGCCCTCGACTCCGATCCGCGCTTCGCCGACGCGTGGTTCAACCGCGCGCTCGCCCTCGAGCACCTCGGGCGCGCAAACGAAGCCCGCGGGTCGTGGAGCCGTTACCTCGATCTCGAACCGCGCGGTCCCTGGGCGAACGTCGCGCGGCGCTACCTCGACGCGTCGGCGCCGAAGTAGCGTTTCACGTCGACACCGCGCTCTTCAGACGAGCACGCGGTGCCGAGCGACGGGCATCGCACGGCGGACCTCTTCCGTGCGCCCTTCTCGGAGCTCCACCACGACGATGCCCACACCCTCGGGCGCCTGCGCCACGACGTCGCCCCACGGATCGACCGCGAGGGTCTTGCCGTACGTCATGCGGCCCTTCGGGTGGGCTCCCCATTGGCCCGGCGCGAGCACCCACACCTGCTGCTCGATCGCGCGCGCCCGCAAGAGCGCGTGCCAATGATCGCGGCCCGTGGTGAGCGTGAAGGCTGCGGGCACGACGACCGCGTCCGCTCCGGCCTCGCGCAACCGGCGGTAGAGCTCGGGGAAGCGCAGGTCGTAGCAAATGGAGAGCCCGAGCTTCACGCCCGCGAGCTCGCACACGACGACGCCCGTGCCAGCGCTCGTGTACGCGCTCTCCGTGAACGCCGTACCGTCGGCCAAGTCCACGTCGAAGAGGTGAATCTTTCTGTAGACTGCAACGACCTCGCCACGTGCGTCGATCGCGACGCAGCTGTTGTAAGGCCTCGCCGCGTCGCCGCTCTGCTCGGGCATGCCGCCGCCCACGATGGCGATGGCGTGTGCGTGCGCGAGTTCCCGAAGCTTCGTGAGGATCGGGCCGTTACCGTCGTTGGTGAGCACCTCGGCGCTCGAAGCGCGCTCCTCCTCGGTGGCGCCCATGATCGCGAAGTTCTCGGGGAGAACGACGATGGAAGCGCGACGCCCCGCCGCTTCCGCGACGAGGCGTTCGACCACCGCGAGGTTCTCCGCGACGTCAGGCTGCGAGTTGAGCTGCGCGAGCGCGACGAGCGGACCAGGCATGGATCACTTGACGAGTTCGATGTCGCAGCGGCGGTCTTCCTGCCAGCCCGACTCGTCGCTGCCCGTTGCGTCGAGCTCGCCGCGCGAGGAGCTCTGGAGGCGGTTGCTCTTGACGCCGAGGCTCGAAAGGTAACGCGAAGCCGCGCTCGCGCGACGCTCGCCGAGGGCCATGTTGTGCTCGGTCTCGCCGCGAACGTCGGCGCGACCCGTGAGCGACACGTTGCGGCCCTTGAGCGCGCCCTCGGTCATGCACTTGGCGATCTGCTGGAGCATCGACTTGTCGCCGTCGCGGAGGTCGCTGACGTTCGTGTCGAACTTCGGCGCCGGCGTGCGCGCGATCTTGCAGACCGTCACGATGTCTTCGGCGACGCTGAGCGACTCGGTCATGACGGGCTTCGGCGCCTCGACGACCGGCGGAGCGACGTAGGTCGGCTTCGCCACGACGGCAGGCTCCGGCTTGGTTTCCTGCACGGGCACCTTCGGGTCCGCGCAACCCACGACGAGGGCCGAGAACGAGACGAGGGCGAAGGCGAGATGCATGGACTTCATCGAACGTTTCTCCTGAAAGGCTACGCGCGGCCTTTAATCACACGGCCAGTCATGGCGCAAGTGTTCAGCGACGGAAAACTTCGACGTGGACGCGACGCGCTGTTTGGAATCTGCTACGCGCGCGGGTCATGGATTACGGCGTCGCGCTCCTTGAACCCGCAGTGAACCTCCACCGCTTCGCCGAGATTCTGGACGGCGTCGGCCACCCGGGTCGCGTCGCGGCGATGAACCGCATGACGCCGAAGCAGATGGCCGAGCTCTACGAGGCCGCAAAGGGCTTCCGTTCCCTGACGCTCGATCACTTCGTCCCCGCGGGAACGGAGCCGTTGAAGGAAGTCATTCACGAGGGCAAGAACAGCCTCGCAGCGTTCACGTCGTTCCAGAAGCGCTTCTGCCGCCTGCCGGAGAAGACGGACGAACTCGGCGGCTACAACCACCAGGCGATGGGCTGGTTCACGGGTCCCGGTTACTTCGTGGCGCACGACTACACCGAGGCCGGTGAGATCGGTATCGACTACTACAAGGTCCCCGGCGTGAAGCCCGAAGCGTGGCCTGCGATTCGGGACAACGACGGCGGCATCGGCCAGTTCGTCTACGGCAAGATGGTCGACGTCATGCGCGGCGTGAGCGAGCACGTGTCCATCGGCCGCGCCGTGCGCAACGGCAAGGTCGCGGACAACTGGTTCGTGCTCGTGCGTCAGCCGTGAGAGGCGCGCCGGGGCCTTCGGTGCGCCCATGACGACCGCGGTTCGTCTGGCCCGTTCGATCGAAGAGCTCGAAGATTCGTGGCGTCTGCACGCTTCGGCCGGTGAGGTCTTCCCCGGGTTCGACTTCCTCGCGGTCCTCGAGCGCACCGGCTGCGCGTCGCCCGAGCGAGGCTGGGCTCCCGCGCATCTCGTCGTCGCGCAGGACGAGCGCGTCGTGGCGCTGGCGCCCGCCTATCTCAAGGGCCACTCCGAGGGCGAGTTCGTCTTCGACTGGGCTTGGGCGGACGCGCACGAGCGGCTCGGCATCGCGTATTACCCAAAACTGCTCCTCGGCATCCCGTTCACGCCGGCGACGGGGTCGCGCGTGCTCGCGGCCCCCGGGTTCGAAGCGGCGGAGGCCACTGACCTTTTGGCTCGCGTGCTCCCCGAACTCGCGAAAGGGCTCGGCGTAAGCAGCGTCCACGTGAACTTTCTGGGTCGCGCCGCTGCGAGCGCGTTCGCGAGGCAGGGGTTCACCGAGCGGCACGGACTGCAGCTGCACTGGCACCGCGCGGGCGCGCGCTCCGTCGACGAGTTTCTCGCGCGCTTCGACTCGAAGCGGCGCAACCAATGGAGGCGCGAAGAGCGCCGCGTGCGCGAGGCGGGCGTCACCTGGCGCCGACTCGATGCGCGCGAGCTAACGCCCGACGTCATGGCGTTCGTGCACCGTTGCTACCGCGCCACCGTCGATGCCCACGTCTACGGCCGACCTTACTTGGACGAGTCGTTCTTTCAGTCGATCGCCGTGTCGTCGCTTCGTGAGGCGCTGGTCGTCCTCGTCGCCGAGCGCGGCGACACCCCGATCGCGATGACCTTCAACGTGCTCGCGACGGTCGACGGGGTACGCACGCTCTTCGGCCGTTACTGGGGCGCGCTCGAGCACGTTCCTTTCCTCCACTTCGTGCTCGGCTACGCGGCGCTCATCGAGACCGCGATCGCGCTCGAGGTCGACGTCATCGAGCCTGGCGCCGGCGGCGAACACAAGCAGGCGCGCGGCTTCGACCCGGTCATCACGTATTCGGCGCACTGGGTCCGCGAGCCGCGACTCCGTCGTGCCATCGAGGAGCACGTGGCCCGCGAGCGCCTCGCCATCGAGGGTCAACGGCAGGCCCTCCTGGAAGATTCCCCGTGGCGGACGCCGTCGCATACGTGAACCGCACGCACGGCATACGTGGCGCAACCGTTGCGCTCTGACACGTTCATGACGGAGGCGGCGCGAGACTGACGAAAGCGTGTGAGCGACGGACCGCACGCTCGCCTACACCCGCGAGGTACCCTGGAGGCAAGCGTGCCGATTCTCGCGTTCTTCGTGACTCACTACGTGCTGTCGATCTTCACCCAGACGTTCTTCTTGCACCGCTACTCGGCGCACCGAATGTTCCGGATGTCGAAGGGCTGGGAGCGGTTCTTCCACTTCCTCACGTGGCTCTCGCAGGGTTCGAGCTACCTTCAGCCGCGTGCGTACGCGATCCTCCATCGCATGCACCACGCCTACAGCGACACCCCGAAGGACCCGCACTCGCCGCGCTTCTTCGGGACCGTGTTCGGCATGATGTGGCACACGAAGGACGTCTACCTCGATGTCCTTGGCCGCAAAGTGGAGCCCGAGGCTCGCTTCGAGGGCGGCTACCCCGAGTGGAAGCTCTTGGACGAGACGCTCAACAACATGTACGTCGCCTTCGCCTTCGGCACGGCGTACGTGCTCTTTTACATGCAGTATGCAACCTCGCCCTGGCAGTACCTGCTGCTTCCCATCCATTTCCTGATGGGCCCGATGCACGGCGCGATCGTCAACTGGGGCGGCCACAAGTACGGCTACCGCAACTTCTGGAACAAGGACGACTCGCGCAACACCCTGCCCTTCGACATCATCACGTGGGGAGAGCTCTTCCAGAACAACCACCACAGCTTCGGCATGGCGCCAAACTTCGCGGTTCGTTCGTTCGAGATCGATCCGACGTACCAAGTCATGAAGGTGCTGCAGCTTCTCGGCGTCATCGACATGCGCGGCGCACAGGTGATGCGCTGGAAGCCGGAAGACCGCCGTGCGCCCGAGGCGGCGATCGTTCCGGAGGCGCTCGCGGCCGAGTGAACGCTCGAGCCTCGTCGACGTGCCCGCGAGGGGCGCTCCCACGAGCGTCCCTCGTTTTCGTTCGAGGCGCTCACGCGGCTCTGAACGTGTTCTTCGCTCGCCGCAACGCCGCGAACACTTCGTCCGCGGAGCCCGCGAGCGCCATGCCCTCGAGCTCGAGTCGAGCTTCGCCGCGCGTGCGCAGGAAAGGATTCGTGGCGCGTTCCACGGTGAGGCGACCAGGAATCGTGCACGTGGCTTCGCGGGCGCGCGAGAGCGCCTCGTGCGCGAGGACGTTCGCCGGCTCCGCCGCACACGCGAACGCGAGGTTTGCCGCCGTGTACTCGTGCCCGCAATACACGAGCGCCTCGGCAGCAAGGCTCGCGATGCGCTCGAGACTCGAGCGGAGCATGGCAGGATCACCCTCGAAGACCCGCCCGCAACCGCCGAGGAAGAGCGTGTCCCCGGTGAAGAGCCGTGGCAGCATCTGAGGCTCGTGAACCACGAAGCACGCGGCGCCGAGCGTATGACCGGGCACGTGCACGAGCTCGAACGCCGCTCCGCCAAAGACGAAGAGCGCTCCCTCCCCGACCCCTTCGGCGTCCATGCCCCCCGCGCGCAGGCGCGCGGCGTCGACGTCGTGCGCGACGAGGCTCACACGATGGCGTGCAACGAGCGCCGCGGCTCCGCCCACGTGATCGGCGTGGTGATGTGTCGCCAAAAGATGCCGGAGCCGAAGCCCTTCGCCCTCGAGGAACGCGCTCACGGGAGCCTCCTCGGATGGATCGACGACGACGGCTTCACGCGCCTCGCGATCTACGATGGCGTACGCGTAGTTGTCGCGGAGGCACGGCAAGATGGCGAACTCGAGCATGGGCGACGACGTCACTTCTTGGGCATGTGCCCGCGGAGGTAGCCCCCGTTCAAGCACTCCCCTCGGCACCTGCTCGGCTCGCGGTCTTCGATCGCCGCGACCGCTTCCTTGTAGAGTGCACGCCCCTCCGCGAAGCGAGGATCTTTGGCGGAAATCGGGCTCTCTTCGTTTGGGTCCGCGGCCAGGTCGAACACCTTCAGGTAGACGTCTTTCTCGATCGCGATGACCTTGCGCTGCCCTTTGACGACGCCTCGGCGGCGCCCTCCATCGCTCGTGGCCGGCAGGTCGAGCACGACGGGCACCTCGGAAAGCTCGGCCCCGCTCCACTCGGGGAGGAGACTGCGCCCACGCATCGACTTCGGAGCCGCAACGCCGAAGACATCGAGAACGGTCGGCGCGAGGTCGACGCAGCTGCGCGGAGCTCCGATGCGCTTGGCGTTGAGGCCGGGCGCAAAGAAGAAGAGCGGCACGCGGACGAGCGGCTCCCAGAGCTCGAAGCCGTGGCGCCACTGCTTGTGTTCCCCGAAAGCCTCGCCGTGATCCGCCGTCACGACGATGAGCGTGCGCTTGCCCCAGGGCTTGGAGGCGATGAACGCGAAGAGTTTCCCGAGGTACTGGTCCGTGTACTGCACCTCGGCGTCGTAGCGGGCGCGCTGGCTTTTTCCCCACGCAGGAAACTCCGGGTGCGCGATGTATTCGTCGTGGGGGTCGAGAAAGTGAAACCACGCGAAGAACCGCTTCCCGGTCGCGGCCGCGGCCTCGAGCTCCTTCTCCGCGAGGGCCTCGTGCTCAGGGCTCGTGACGTTCTCGTCGGTGAGGTTGTTCCACTTGAGCTTCGGCACGAGCGACCAGCGATCGAAGGCACGCTCCATGCCGTTCTTCTTGAAGTATCCGTGCGCGTGCGCGCTCACGGTGAGCACGCCCTGTTTGCGCAGCAGCTCGGGGAAGAACGTGACCGACTTCCCGTAGCTCCCGAAGAACCAGCCGTCGCGCTCGAGCTCGCCTGGGTATTGACCCGCGAGCATGCCGCCGAGGCTCATCGCCGTGTAGCTCGAGACCGCATAGGCCCGCGTGTACGAGACGGACTGGGCCTCGAGCGCCGTCAAGTTCGGAGCGATGGCGCGCGGGTACCCCGACCACGGCATGTCCGCGCGGAGGCTGTCGACGCTGACGAGCACCACATGGTCGAAGCGCGGCGCCTTGGAGGCCTCCGCCGCGTGCGCCACTCGAGGAGCAAACAGGAAAGCCACCGCGGCGACGAACGCCACGGCGGCCCCCCGAGAGCGACCGAGAAAAGCTCGCTCGCTCATGCGCCGGCGGCGCCGAACTCCTTGCGGATCGACAGGTAGTCCTCGCTCACGGAGAAGACGAAGAGATCCTTGATGCGATCCTTTTGCGAGACGCCATCGATCTCTTCGACGCTGCCGATGGCTTCGATCGCCGTCTCGAGATCGTTCGCGAGGAGGAACGCCGCGCGGTCGGCCGTGAGATCGACGGCCTGCGCCCAACGGCGCACGTCGAGCGTACGCCCCGATTGGAGCAGACGCGTGACGAGGGACTCGAGCCGTGCGCGCGACGCGGTGGGCAGCTGATCGCGAAGGAGCGCGAAGGCCTCGTCGACGCTCGCGTCCATGTCGAGCGCGACCGGGAACGAGGGAACGACGAGGCGGATTGCGGCGAGCAACCACGCGCGCAACGCGGTGCCCGTGGAGGCGACACGGCGGGCGAAGAACCCTGGACGCATGAGGGCGAGGCTGCGCCCCGCGATGAACGCGAGGAGCTGCGGCGAGAGCTCGTGGTCGTACGCCGCGCGCCCAACGACGAGCGCCGGTGGGTTCGAAGCGACGATGCCGACGGCCCCGAGATCTTCAGGGTTCTCGAACACGAGCGGCGCGTCGATGCCGTAGACTCCGAGGCCGTAACGGAGCCCTTGCGCGAGCGGGTTCGCGTGGCCTTCGAGCTTCGCGGCCAGGGCCGGATCGAACCCGAGGCTCGAGAGCGCCTGTGAACGGTTCGCGACGATCACGGGCTCGATCGTCGCGAAAATCCGGGTGACGACGATGTCGAGGTCCGGGTGGGCGACGCGATCGTTCCACGTCTCCTCGGTGAACGAGCGCGTCACCGTGAGCGGCCCCTGGGCGCGACGCGCGGTGTAGAGCTCTTCTTCCTCGGGCTCGGCCTGGTTGAGAACCGTGAGGGCCTGCGCGAGGAGGTAGGCGCCGTCGACGTTGCCCGCTTCGCTGTAGAGGCGGCGCAGGGAGCGGTAAGGCTCCACGCGGTACGGGTTTCGCGCGATGAGGCGCCCGATGATTTCCGCCGCCTTCTGGGCGTAACGCTTCGGGTCCTTCGCATAGAGCGCCACGAGGGCGTCGACGCGACGACGGTCCTCGGCGTCGAACGCCATCGCCGTCTCGTAGGCCTCGATCGCCAGCTCGTCGTCGTGGAGTTGAACCTCGTATAGCTCGGCGAGCTCGTCGAGGATCGAGACGATCATCGTGCGATCTTCGAGCTCCTTCGCGTTCTCGAGCTGCTTCTCGAGCAAGCGCTTGCGGCCCATGTGGTCGCCGAGCTGACGACGAAGCTCCGTCGCCTCGCGCAGCGCCTTCTCGAGCCCCGAGTCGAGCTCGATGGCGCGCTCGAAAAAGTCGGCGGCCTTCGCGAGCTCACCGAGCTGACGCGCGCAGACGATCGCTGCAGTGTACAGGTACTTCGCTTTCTGGCGATCGTCACTCACCCCCTCCGCGAGGCGCTGCACGACCTCGACGAGCTTCGCCCAATCGCGCTCGTCCGAGTAGACCTGCATGAGCTTGGCGAGGAGGCGCCGATCGTCGGGCTGCAGATCGAGTGCCTGCACGTACGCCGCCGCCGCGCCGCTGCGGTCGCCGAGCTTCTCGAGGCGGAGGTCGCCGAGGCTCACGAGGATCTCGAAGCGACGCGCGTCCATCGTGAGGTCGAGCTGCTGCGCGCGAACCGCATGGAGGTCCTGCCACGCTTCACGGGACTCGTGGACTTTGGCCAGGCTCTCGAGAGCCTCCGCGCGCGTCGGCTCTAGGCTGAGAGCTTCCTTGAGGCGAGCAAACGCCTCGTCGAGGCGGCCCGCGCGGCGCTCGCACTCGCCGATGCGTGCGAGCACCTCGGCCTTCGTGAAGACGCTGATGTCCTCCGCGCGCTCGCGGATGACGACCTCGAGCCGTGCACGTGCCTTGTCGTAGGCGCCAAGACGGAACAGCGCGTCGCCGAGACGGATGCAGCTATCGACGTCGGTCGGGTTCATCTTCCCGAGCGCGTCGATCGCGAGGTCGAAGCGCGGCATCGCGACGAGGCGACCGGTCGCCGAGCGGATTTGCTGCGTTTGAGGGGCAATGTCCGGCCCAAGGAAGTACGCGGCAGCCTCGAGCATGCCGATGACGACGTTGATGGCGTCCGACTCGCTGAGCG
>CAIOHM010000530.1 GCA_903858055.1 uncultured delta proteobacterium | reverse complement strand
CGCCGATGCCTTGAATCTTGCTCGGACCGCGCTCGCCCGTCGCGATGGTCCGCGAGCCCTCGGGCTCCACACCGATGATCAGCGGCGACGCCACACCGCGCGCCGCCGCCTCACGCCGGAGGTGCCGCCCCACGCCGACGATCGTGCCTGCCGTGCCGACGCCGGCGACGAACGCGCCGATCGCGAGATCGCCCATGGCCCTGGAGATTTCGGGGCCCGTGGAGCGCTCGTGCGCCGCGGGGTTCGCCTCGTTCTCGAATTGGCGCGGCATGAACGCGCCTGGAGTGCTCGCGAGCAGCTCTTCCGCACGGCGCACCGCGCCGACCATTTGCTCCTCCGCGGGCGTCAGCACGAGCTTCGCGCCGTAGCTCTTCAAGAGCTCGCGCCGCTCGAGGGACATGCTCTCGGGCATCGTGAGCACGCAACGGTAGCCCTTCACCGCGCACGCCATGGCCAGCGCGAGCCCCGTGTTGCCGCTCGTGGGCTCGATGACCGTGGCGCCCGCGGCGAGGCGACCCTCCCGTTCGGCCTCTTCGAGCATTGCGAGCCCGACGCGATCCTTCACGCTCGCGCCCGGGTTCAGCTGCTCGGCCTTGCCCCAGAGCGTTGCACAACCCGGCGGCGCCACGCGGCTGAGGCGCACGAGCGGCGTCTCGCCCACGAGCTCCAGAATGGACTCGACGACCGGCGGCGCAGGCATGGTCATGGCGCGGCTCTCCTCGCTCAGAGTTCCTCGGTCAGGTTGGCGCTCGCGAGCAGGCGAACCATCGCCTCCTTGAGGGAGCGTAGCTGCTCGTGGGCCTCCTCGACGACCTCCTTCGGGGCACGATCGGTGAAGTTCGGCGAACCGAGCTTCTTCTCGACGGCGGCGATGTCCTTTTCGATGCGCTTCTTCTCGCGCTCGAAGCGGGCCTTCTCCTTCTCCGGCGTCACGAGCCCCTTGAGCGAGACGAGCACCTCCACCGTGCCCTGCTGCGAGGCCACGATGCGCAGCGAGCTCGCCGGTGGGCGCGCGACCTCGGGACCGCCGACGGTGGCGGAGCCTTCACACTTCACGAGGAAGCGCACGGCCCAGTCGTTGTGCACGAGGAGCGCGCGGACGTCGGCGCTCTCCGAACGGAGCGTGAGCGGCATGGTCGCGGCGGGGTGCACCTCGTGCTCGGTGCGGATCGCACGCGCCGCGGTGATGACCTCGCGCACGAGGTCGAAGGTCTTCTCGGCCTGTGCATCGTGCACGTAATCGCCAAGCTCCGGGTAGCGCGCGAGGGCGCAGCATACGGGTGAGGTGTCGGCCTTCGGCACGCGCTGCCACAGCTCCTCGGTCGCGAAGGGCGCAAGCGGATGAATGAGGCGCAGCGAGGCTTCGACCACGGTGGCGAGCACGGCACGCGTCTCGTCGCGGTCGGCGTCGGAGAACGCGGCGTCACGAAGGATCGGCTTCGTGAGCTCGAGGTACCAGTCGCAGAAATCGTACCAGAAGAAGCGGTAGAGCGCGTTCGCGGCCTCGTCGATGCGGAACGCACCGAAGCCCTCGTGCACCGCGCCCACGGTGGCGTCGAGCTTCGCAAGGATCCACTTCGAGAGCTGGAGGCGCGGCTCCTTCGTGAGCGCGAAGTTCACCGGCGCATCGCCGATGATGTCGAGCGAGAAGCGCGTCGCGTTCCAGATCTTGTTGAGGAAGAAGCGGTAGCCCTCGATGCGCTTCGGCGCGAGCGCGATGCGCGTGTTGCTCGGCGGGTAGGTGGCGAGCGCGTAGCGGACGGCGTCGGTGCCGAACGCGGGGAAGCCGGTGCCGAGCTGCCCCACGGAAGGGTACGCCTTCTTGAACTTCGCGAGCGCCTCGGCCTCCGCCGCGCCGGGCATCGTCTTCTTCACGACGTCCGCGAACGATGCGCCGTACACGAGGTCGAGCGGGTCGATGACGTTGCCCTTCACCTTGCTCATCTTCTCGCCGGTCTCGTCGACGATGAGACCGTGGAGGAGGATGCGCTTGAAGGGCGGCTTGCCCATGAAGTGGCCGCCGAACATCATCATGCGCGCGACCCAGAAGAAGAGGATGTCGTAGCCGGTCTCGAGATCGCTCGCGGGGTAGAAGCGTTCGAGCCACGGGTTCTTGTCGGGCCAGCCGAGCGTGCTGAACGGCCAGAGCGCAGAGGAGAACCACGTGTCGAGAACGTCGGGGTCCTCGGTCCAGCCCTCGCCGCACTCGGCGGGGCGCTCCATCGACACGCGCACCTCGCCGTTCGGCCCGTGCCACGCGGGGATGCGGTGCCCCCACCAAAGCTGACGCGAAATGCACCAGTCTTGAATGTTGTCGAGGAAGTGCTCGTAGGTCTTCTGCCAGGTCTCCGGCAGGATCTGGGTCTGCCCGCTGCGCACGAAATCGAGCGCCTGGTCGGCCATGCCCTTCATCTTCACGTACCACTGCGTGGAGATCATCGGCTCGACGACGGCGCCGCTGCGGCTCGACTTCGGCAAGCGCAGCGCGTGCTTCTGAGCGCCGCGCGCGAGGCCCGCTTCGTCGAGCGCCTTCTTGATCTCTTTGCGCGCGACGAAGCGATCGAGACCCGCGAACTTCCCGCCGATCTCGTTCACCTTGCCGTCGAGCGTGAAGATGTTGATCTCCTCGAGGCCGTGGCGCTTGCCCGTGGCGAAGTCGTTGAAGTCGTGCGCCGGCGTCACCTTCACGGCGCCCGTGCCGAACTTCGGATCGACCAGCACCGCGTCACATACGATGGGAATACGCCGTCCGTTGAACGGATGGATCACGTACTTCCCGTGCAGGTGGGTGTAGCGCTCGTCCTCGGGGTGAATGGCGACGCCCGTGTCGCCGAGCATCGTCTCGGGGCGGGTCGTCGCGACGACGATCTCGTCCTCCGAGCCCTCGATCTTGTACGCGAACGAGAAGAGCTCGCCCGCCGCGCCGTCTTCGAAGTCGACCTCGAGGTCGCTGAGCGAGGTCATCTGCACCGGGTCCCAGTGCACGAGGCGCGTGGCGCGGTAGATGAGGCCCTCGTCCCAGAGCTTCACGAAGGCCGTACGCACCGCGTGGCTCATGTCGGCGTCCATCGTGAACTTCGCGCGGCTCCACGCCGCCGAGGTTCCGAGCACGCGCAGCTGCTCCTCGATGCGCCCGCCGCTCTCGGCCTTCCACGCCCACACGCGCTCGAGGAACGCCTCGCGCCCGAGATCGTGGCGGGTCTTGCCTTCGCGCGCGAGCTGACGCTCGACGACGGTCTGGGTCGCGATGCCCGCGTGGTCCGTGCCCGGCTGGTAGAGGGTCTCGAAGCCGCGCATGCGGTGGTAACGCACGAGCGAGTCTTGGAGCGTGCAGAACATGGCGTGGCCCATGTGCAGCGAGCCCGTGACGTTCGGCGGCGGCATGGGCACGTGGTAGATGGGCCGCTCGGGGTTGCGCGCCGGGTCCGCGTCGAAGACGCCCCACGCCTTCCAGCGCTCGAACCAGGTGCCTTCCACCGCGGACGGGTCGTAAGCCTTCGCCAGCGAGTCGTTCGTGAGCTCCGTCGTCATGGCGAGGGGCGTTACCACGAACGGCGGCGCTTCGAAGCCCGCCCGCGCTCACACGATGCGCCGGAACTCCACGCTCGTGCCGAGATGCCCGAGCTGCCGCGCCTCGAGGCAGCACGGCGACCCCGGCTCCACGATGCGGCAATCCTCGGGGCGACGCTCGTAGATCGCACATGGGTACAGACCCGGCGCGGAGACGTCGAGCGCGCCGCAGCGTTCGCCCGCGTTCTTGATGAAGCGCCATCCGGGCGGCCGCTTGTCGAGCACGGTGTACTCCGCGAGCAAGTCGGGACCGAGGCGGTCGTCGTCCGACTCCAGCAAATGCACGGTGTTTGGCTCGTGGTGGCAGCAGCGACCGCAGGCGACGCAGTCACCGCCATCGGGGTCGGGAGTTCCTGCGATCGGCGTCAGTGGCATCGTCTTGCATCGATGCGGAGGACGCGCGGAACGTCAAGCATGAACGAGCACCGTTCGGATCTGCGAGGATTTCCAAGGCTTCGTGCGGGCGGTGAAAATCGACTGCGATCCATGCTTGACGAACGCGCTCGAATTGTAGAGTACAGGTCTTCCGATGGCTGATAACGAAAGGTTTGCGCGCGCCCTCCAGACCGTGTTCCGTGGTCTTCACCGCCAGAGCCGCGAGCGTGCTCGCAGCGGGGAAATCACGCCGCAACAGGCAGAGGCGCTTCAGGCGATTGCAGAGCGTGGTGCTGTCTCGACGACGGCGCTCGCTGTGCTCCTCGGCATCGACCCCTCGACCGCGAGCCGCAACCTCGCGGGTCTCGAGCGTGACGGTCTGATTGCCCGCAAGAAGGCGAGCGGGGATGGCCGTCAGACCGACGTCCGCCTCACCGCCCGTGGCAAGCGCGTCGCCGACTCCGTGGGCAACGCATCCACGCAGGCGCACGTCGCGGTCTACGATCGCCTCTCGCGCAGCGACCGCGCCCGCGTCGTCGAGGCGCTCGAGACCCTCGCCTCGCTCCTCGAAGGCTGAGCGTCCTCGTCCTGCACCCGAACCGCGGCACCTCACGGTGACCGCGGTTTTCGTTTTCCATCGCGCGCGCAGCTCCCCCGCGCCCGAGATCACTTCTCGAAGAGCGCCTGCTGCTTCATCGCGCCGGGCACGGGCTCCGGCTCTTTGCCGAGGAGCTTCTCTTCGCGCCCCAGATCGGCCTCGACGAGGTCGACGTTGTCGTAGGCGAACGAGAGCGCGTCGAGGAGGCGTGACGCGCCAAGCTGCGGGTAACGCTTCAGGAGCGTCTCCACGGCCACGCCCTTGCGGTGCCAGGACCAGAGACGGCGCACGGGCACCTTCGTCCCGGCCACCACGGGGCTCCCGTGCAGCGCCGGGTCGCAGAAGACGTGGGGGTGCGCGATGCGGACCGGCGGCAGGTGCATGGCCAGCCAGTGCCCCATACCCCGCGCGTGGGCCAAATTAAGAACGAGCGACGCCCGCGTGGGGCGCCGCTCGTGGGGGCGGAACGAAGCCGTGGGTTAGGCCGTGGCCGAGCCCGAGCGACGGCGCGCGTGCGTGACCTGGCTGCCCTTCTTGCCTGCCGCGCGCGCCTCGTCCGAGGTGAACTTGTGCGCGGTGCCTGCGCGGTGAGCGGCCTGGCCGCCCTTGCGCGAGATGGCACTGCGGGCCGAGGCGTCGAGCGCCGCAAAGCCACGGGGACGACGGGTGCTACGGGTCTCCACCTCGATGATCTCGGTGGAGCGGGAGACGGCCGAAGCCGTCGACTCTGCGTCGTGGGACATATTGTTTTGGGAGCTGACCCGGTGCGGAGTCCTAGGCGGGGCGATCGGATGTGGATGCCAAGCGAGGATTCAGCGCGACGGAGCCGCTGAGACCATGCGGTCTCGCGGCTCAGCTTTCAAGCTCTTCCAGAGCGTCTCCCGCGAAGCGTTCGACTTCGTTGAAGAATTTTTTGACGATTTTTCTCAGGCGAGCGCGGCTGCAATGCGCGCGGCGACCGAGGCGCCGTCGAGGCCGTACTCCTTGAAGAGCACCTTGTCCGGCGCGCTCGCGCCGAACCGATCGATTCCGAGGAGGATCGCGTCGCCGCCGAGCACCGCGGCCCACGGTCCGACGCGCCCCGCTTCGAAGGCCGCCGCGCGCACGCCCTTCGGGAGCACGGCGTCGCGGTACTCGGCAGGCTGCTCGAGGAAGCTCTCGAGGCAGAGCGCGCTCACGACACGCACGCTCTTCCCTTGCGCCTCGAGGAGGCCCTTCGCCTCGATCGCACCGTGGACCTCGGCCCCCGACGCCACGAGGACGACGTCGATCTTCGCGGCGTTCGCCGCCTCCGCCGCAACGTAGAGACCCTTGAGCATGACCCTCGCATCGAAGCCCGCAGGCCGCGCGATCGCCGGCACCTTCTGGCGCGAGAGCGCGAAGACCGTCGGCGCCTTCCTTCGCTCGAGCGCGATGGTCCACGCCGCGGCGCACTCGAGCCCGTCCGCCGGGCGCACGACGGCGACGCCGGGGATGAGGCGCAGCGTCGCGATCTGCTCGACAGGCTGGTGCGTGGGGCCGTCTTCGCCGAGGAGCACGGAGTCGTGCGTGTAGATCCAGAGGGCGCGCTGGTGCATGAGCGAGCTCAGGCGGATCGACGGGCGCATGTAGTCGCTGAAGATGAGGAACGTCGAGCCGTAGGGGATGAAGCCCCCGAAGAGCGCCATGCCATTGCAGATGGCGCCCATGCCGTGCTCGCGAATACCGAAGTGAAGGTTGCGCCCTGCGAAGGAGCCACGGGCCACGCTGCCCGACTTCGCGATGAGCGTCTTGGTCGATGGGCCGAGGTCCGCCGAGCCGCCCACGAGCCCGGGGAGCAGCGCGGCGGCCTTCTGCTGAATGGCGCTCGAGAGCGAGCGGGTCGCATCGTCCTTCGCAGGGACGGCGGACACGAGCTCCTCGAAGAGGTTCGCGGGGAGCGCGCCGGCGACGAAGGCGTCGAGGGCCGAGGCCGTCTCGCCGTTCGACGAGCGCCACGCTACGTATTCCGCGTTCCAGCCTTCGTATTCCTTCGTAAGACGCGCGAGCACCGACGCGTAGTGCTCGGTCGCGAGCGGGTGAATCTCGAAGTGCTTCTCGGGGTCGAAGCCCATGGCGATCTTCGTCGCGGCGATCTCGGCGGCGCCGAGCGGCGCGCCGTGGGCCTCGCTCGTGTCGTGCGCGTTGGGGGCGCCGTTGGCGATGTGCGTGCGCGCCACGATGAAGGTCGGCTTCGCGGTCTCCGCCTTGGCCGCCGCGTACGCCGCGCGGAGCTGGCCGTGATCATGGCCGTCGATGCGCACGACGTTCCAGCCCATGGCCGCGTAGCGCGCGCCGACGTCTTCCGTGAACGCGAGGTCGGTCTCGCCCTCGATCGTGATGCGGTTGTCGTCCCAGAGCACGCAGAGGTTGTCGAGGCCGAGGTGCCCACCGATGCTCGAGGCCTCCATCGCGACGCCTTCCATCACGTCGCCGTCGCTCGCGATGCACCAAATGCGCGTCGCGGCGAAGGGCTTGCCGAAGCGCGCCGCGGCCATCTTCGCGGCGAGCGCCATGCCGATCGCGTTGCCGATGCCCTGACCGAGCGGGCCCGTGGTCGTCTCGACGCCCGGCGTATGACCCACCTCGGGGTGCCCCGGCGTCTTGGAGTTCCACTGGCGGAAGTTCTTCAGGTCGTCGAGCGAGACGTCGTAGCCCGAGAGGTGGAGCATCGAGTAGATGAGCATCGACGCGTGACCGACCGAGAGCACGAAGCGATCGCGGCCGAGCCACTGAGGCTCGCGCGGGTTGTGGCGCAGGAACTCGCTGAAGAGCACGTGGGCCGCGTCCGCGAGGCCCATGGGCGTGCCCGGGTGGCCGCTGTTCGCCTTCTGGACGGCGTCGATCGAGAGCGCCTTGATGGTGCCGACACAGGCGGCAGCGTGGGGGTCGAGAGCGGCGGACGACGGCGAGTTCGGAGCGACCATGGGCGCGCCCCTAGCGCATTTCGTCGGTCGATCGTCGGGCGAAATCGCGCACACGACCTCGCGCGCCAACGCCAGGAAAAAGACTGACTATTTCTTCGGCGGGATCGCGCCGTGGAGCCGCGTGCGTTCGATGCGCAGCGTGGCGCCATCCCCCACGTCGCTCTCTTCCACGCCGTGCACGAAGCCGGTCTCGTCGACGGCGACCGTGACGCCGCCCGGACCGACGACCTTGTTTCCGCGACCGGGCTTGTACTCGTCCTCGCCGAGGCGCAGGTCCGTCCCCTCGATCACGAGCCGACGCACGGCGACGCGCTGGACCTTTCCGGCGACGAGGTCGCGGAGTTGCGGGGCCAAGCTGAGATCGCTCGCGATGGGCTTCTCCGAGGGCAGCGCGCGCCGGATCGCGCGACCGGAGAGCGTGCCCTTCGCCATGACCGCGCCGTCGGGCTCACGCTCGACCGTCACGTCGTAGGTCTTCTGCCCGTCGCTCGTGAGGAGCACGCGCGCCTCACGCACGTTTCGGTCTTCGTCGAGGCGCTCGATGGTCACGTCGTCGATGGCCGTGAGCGTGCCCTCGTTCACTCGGCCCGTGAGGCCGCGCACCTTGAACCAGGAGAGGCCTCGCGTCGCGCTGCGGCGCAGGTAGCGGTACTCGAAGCCCATGGGAGCGTCGCCGACGAAGATGCGGCTCGTCTCGGCATAGATCGGCTTTTCGCGACCGTTCTCTTCGGACCAACGCTGGGACTCGGCCATGTTCTCGACGAGCGCCTGCGCCTCGACGACGCGCGTCTGCCCTTCCGTCGCGCACACGACGGTGCCCTCCGGCGAACCGAAGGCCCCGAACTGCGCGATGCCCTTCACGGCCTCTTTCGGACCGTAGAGCACCTCGGCAAGCAAGTACGGACGGCCGCTGTCCCCGAGGCGCGCGGAGGTGCGCACGAGACCGACGCGTTCGCGTGCGCCGAGCGCTTGGATCTTCGCGCGGAGCTGCGAGGCGAGGCTCCAGGGGTCGCCGCTCAGCTCGCAGCGCAACGCGCGATCGCCGCCGAGGAGAACGGTGTACCCCGCGCCGCTCACGGTCGGTGGCGCAGGAGCTCGTACGAAGGCCTCGAAGCGGCCCGCTTGCACGCTCACCGTCTGCACGGCGAAGCCCTTCGGCAAGAGCGTCGGGTTCGCAGGGATGGCCGGGTCGAGCGCGAGGGAGTCGAGCCCGCAACCGAGCGAGCCCAGGGCGAGACCTGCGAGGCCTGCGAGGCGTGCGAGGATCGATGCGGGGCGCGACGCCACGCTCATCCCTTCGGCACGGAGACCGGGACGACCGTGAGGTATCCGGTCTTCGCCGCGGTGATCGCGAGGGCGTCGAAGAACGTGCGCTGCCAGCGGAGGCTACCGTCGTAGCGAACGGTCGCGGCGACTTGGCGCTCGCCGAGCGCCTTGAGGTGGCGCACGATCGCGCTCACGGTGGCCGAGTTGAAGAACTCGAGCGCGCAAAAATCGTGGACCACGGGGAGGGCTTCCGCAGTCGCCTTCGACACGATTTCCGCGAACGTGGGCGCGAGCACGGCCGAAGGATCCATCGACTGGCTCTTGCCTTGCCACCGCGCCGTGACGGCGCCGCTCTCCGTTGTCACCGAAACCATAAGCTCAGCCATGCGTTCCTCGTCCCAAACCCGTTAGCGCCGGATACCAGCGCACTGCAAACTTTGCCACGACCGCGTTGCGCGAGCGTCGACAGGTGCGCGCCTGCGTGCGACGCTCCACGGGCCATCGAAAAGGACTGTGTCATGCGCCGGTTTGCCAAGCGATTCCCGATCGTTACCCTCGCCTCCCCCGCGCTCCTCGCGCTCGCCCTCGCGCCCGCGTGCGGCTCCGAAACTTCGCCGGCGAACGGACCCGTCGACGCTTCCGTCGAAGGCGACGCGCAGGCGCTCGACGCCGCGCCGCCTCGCGAAGATGGGGCCACGACCGATGCAACCACGGCCGATGCCGCGCCGGTCGACCCCTGCGACGACACGCGGCTCCCCGGCGCAACGGAGACCGCGGCCGACGGTCGCACGCGGGCGCTCGGTGATTTCCGCGTCACGCTCGGTGCGAGCGGGAGCCTCGAGGTCCACCACGCCGCGGAGCCCTCGCGGCCCCTCTGGTCTTCGCCCATGGGCGTGGGAGCGCTGCGCGCCTTCCGCACGGAGTTCACCGGCGAGGAGCACCAAGGGTCATTCAAGATCACCGAGGATCTCGCGAGCCGCTGCGAATCGCCTCGCTTCGACGACGTGCGTGCGAACGGGACACTCGCCGTCGTTCGCGGCTCGTTTGCCGACGCGGCATGCGCAAACACGCGCTTCGAGCTCCGCCTCTGCGAGGAGCGGCGCGGGCACCTCACCTTCCGCGTCTCCTCGAGCGACGCGACGATCAAGGGCTGGGGCGTGCGCGTCGCGAGCCCGTCGACCGAGAAGCTCTGGGGCGCAGGCGAGCAATTCGTGCATGATACACTCAACCTCCGCGGGCGCGTCATCCCGATCGTCGCGCAGGAGGGCGGTGTCGGCCGCGGACACCAGCCCATCTCGGGTGCCGTGAACCTCGCGTCGCAGGGCTCCGCCGGAGACGAAGGCAGCACCTACGCGCCCTCGTCTCACCTCGTCACGAGCACCAACCGCTCCTTCGTCTTCGACGACTCCGCGGTCGCGATGTTCGACCTCACCGGAAGCACGAGCTTCGAGCTCCGCGAGTACGCGTCCTCCGCGAGCGGGCGCGTGCTCTACGGCACGTCGCTCCCCGAGCTGACCGAGCGCCTCACCGAGTTCACGGGCCGCATGGCTCCCCTGCCCGCGTGGTCGAACGACGGGCTCATCGTCGCCCTCGCGCGCCCGCTCGATGCTTCGAAGACGCTCCTCGAGCGCATGCTCGCGCGCGGCGTGCGCATTGCCGGCGTGTGGAACCAAACGTGGTCCGGCAAGGTCACGACCTTCGTCGGCGAACAGGTGCTCTGGAATTGGGTTCAAGACCCGAACGCGCACCCCGGGTGGACGCCGTTCGTGAGCTGGGCGCAGAGCCAGGGCATGCGCACGCTCTGTTACATCAACCCGATGCTCCGCGACGTGCCCGCGGAGTACGGGACCGTGCGCCGCAACCTCTTCCAAGAGGCGAAGAGCGGGCGCCACTTCGTCAAGCGCGCGAACGGTGAAGACTACATCTTTCCGCTCACGGCCTTCGACGTCGGGCTCGTGGACCTCACGCGACCGGAGACGCGCACATGGATGAAGGCGGTCATCAAGGACGAGATGATCACGCGCGGCGGCTGCTCGGGGTGGATGGCGGACTTCGCCGAGGCCCTGCCCTTCGACGCGGTCCTCGCTTCGGGCGAATCCGCGGCGAGCTACCACAACCGCTACCCGGAGGACTGGGCGCGGCTGCAGCGCGAGGCCATCGCCGAGGCGGGGCGCACGGGAGACATCCTCGTCTTCAACCGATCGGGCCACACCAAGACGCCGGGCACCTCGATGCTCCTCTGGGAGGGCGACCAGTTGACGACCTGGGACAAGTACGACGGCATGACGAGCGCGCTGCACGGCCTCATCAACGCCGGCCTCAGCGGCGTCGCCTACGTGCACTCGGACATCGGCGGCTACACGGCCCTCTCGCGCTTCGGGCTCGGCTACTCGCGCGAGCGTGAGCTTCTCCTCCGGTGGATCGAGCTCTCGGCCTTCACGGCGCTCCTGCGCACCCACGAAGGGAACGCGCCGGCCGCGAACGCGCAGGTCTACGACGACGACGGCACCATCGATCAAGCCGCTCGCTTTTCCAAGGTTTACGCCGCGCTCGCGCCGTACCGCGCCGAGCTCGCCGAAGACGCGAAGACGCGCGGCTGGCCCCTCGTGCGTCACCTCGCCTTCCACCACGGCGACGACGCATCCCTCCTCGAGGTCGACGACGAGTTCCTGCTCGGCCGGTCCATCCTCGTGGCGCCGCAGCTCGCCAAGTGCCTGAATCCTCTCGGGTGCTCGTACGACCGCGACGTCGTGCTGCCGAAGGGCGTGTGGGTGCACCTCTGGTCGGGCCGCGCGTACGGCTCCGTCGCCAACAGCTCAACCGTCACCGTTCAAGCGCCGATTGGACAGCCGGCGGTGTTTTACCGATCCGATTGGACCGGCATCGCGACGCTGCGTCAGCGTCTCGCGAGCTTTGGGGTGAATGTCCCCTGAGCGCGTCGCATACGCATCGTGACGTGCATTCATAAGCACTTCGCGATGCCTCAGAAACCTTTTCGCTGCGAAGCCAGAACGTTGCTCTCGTGAGCGCAGATCGTTCAAATTCCAAGAATCGGTGGCCGCAACGCCGCCTCTTCTCCGAAGGAACGATTGGCCAAGCTTCGCTACCTGCAGCTGATGATGAAGTACATCTCCCTGCTTGCGTTCAAGCGCAAGACGGTTGGTGGCTATTGCGAAGCTGCGGCTGCGGAGTGGGCCGATCGCACGTTCGTGCAATTCGAAGACGAGACGCAGACGTTCCGCGAGTTCCACGAGCGCTCGAACCGCCGCGCCCATTGGCTGCTCGCGCAGGGCTTGAAGAAGGGCGACGCGATCGTCCTCATGATGGAGAACCGTCCCGAGTTCATCGAGACCTTCGTCGCGGTGGGCAAGATCGGCGCCGTCGTCTCGAACATCAACACGAACCTCCGTGATCGCCAGCTCGTCCACTCGGTGAAGATCTCGCAAGCGAAGCTCGCGGTCGTCGGGACCGAGTGCGCGGAAGCGTTCGCAGCGGCCATGGCGATCGAGCCCGTGCTCGCGGCCGATCGCGTCTTCTACGACACGCGTTGGGAGCAACTACCCAACCCGCCCGAGGGCTGGCAGCCGATCGAGCCGATGCTCACGGGCCTCCCCACCGAATCGCCCCCGAAGATCAAACTGCGAAGCACGGACATGCTTTGCTACATCTTCACGTCCGGCACGACGGGCCTGCCCAAGGCTGCGAAGATCAACCACCTCCGCTTCGCCTCCGCGGGCATCGGCATGGGCTGGTACGGCATGAACATCCGCAGCACCGACACCGTGTATTGCGCGCTGCCGCTCTACCACTCGAACGGGCTCCTCATCGCCTTCGGCTCGGCGCTCGTCAACGGCGCGAGCTTCGCCATCGCACGCAAGCTGTCGGTTCGCCGCTTCTGGGAAGACTGCGTGCGCTTCGGTGCGACCGCCTTCGTCTACATCGGCGAAGTGCTCCGCTACCTCGTGAACTCGCCCGAGACCCCCTTCGATCGCGCGCACAAGGTGACGCGCTGCCTCGGCAACGGGCTGCGCCCCGACATCTGGGATCTCGTGAAGGAGCGGTTCAACATCGCGAACATCCGCGAGTTTTACGCCGCCACCGAAGGCAACGCCTTCACGCTCAACCTCGACGGCGCGCACGGGTCCGTCGGTCGCATCATCTTGAAGTCTTCGAACAACCTCGTGCTCGCGCGCTTCGACGTCGAGCAGGAGGAGATCGTCCGCGACGAGAACGGCTTCGCGATCGTGTGCAAGAGCGGCGAATCCGGCGAGCTCCTCGGGAAGATCAAGGCGACCACGCCGTTCCTTGGCTACTCCGACGAGAAAGAGTCCAAGAAGAAGCTCCTCTTCGACGTCTTCGAGAAGGGCGACTCGTACTTCCGCACCGGCGACCTGCTCAAGCAAGACGAGGCGGGCAACTACTACTTCGTCGACCGCATCGGCGACACGTACCGCTGGAAGGGCGAGAACGTGTCGACGAACGAGGTCGGCGAGGTGCTCACCTCGTTCCCCGGCATGCGCCTCGCGAACGTGTACGGCGTGCAGGTTCCGAACGCCGACGGCCGCGTGGGGA
Source organism: uncultured delta proteobacterium (assembly GCA_903858055.1). GTDB lineage: Bacteria > Myxococcota_A > Polyangia > Polyangiales > Polyangiaceae > CAIQDA01. The sequence goes on along the minus strand of CAIOHM010000530.1, from coordinate 4,438 downwards.
TGGCGGCGCTTAGCCACGACGAAGGCGGCGACTTCGATCGCGACGCCTTCTACCGCTTCGTCGAGGAGAAGCTCCCGGCCTACGCGCGGCCCGCGTTCTTGCGGGTGAAGAAGGACATGGACCTCACGGGCACCTTCAAGTTCGTGAAGAGCGAGCTCAAGAAGCAGGGCTACGACCCGAAGCTCGTGAACGAGCCGCTCTTCGTGCGAAACGACGTCTTGATGACCTACGAGGCGCTCGACGAGTACACGTACGAGGCCATCGAAGTCGGCATGCTACGCTTCTGAAGCGCGCGCGAGCGAAGCCGTCAGCTCGGCGTGCACCGCGCGGTACTCGCGGAGGTCCAGCCTCTCGATGATCGCGCCGACCTCGTTGAGGTGAGCGCGCGCCGCCTCCCGGCGACCGACGAGCAACGTGAGCTCGGCGAGGTTGAGCAGGGTGATCGCGATGCGGCCCGGATCGCCGAGCGTGCGACGAAGCGCGAGGACCTCCTCGAAGGAGCGGATCGCCTCGTCGGTGCGGCCGAGCCCGTGGTGCGCGATGGCCGCATTGCCCTTCGAGACCGACATGAGCAGCGGGTTGCCGCGGCCCATGCGGAGCTGGTGCGACTCGTCGAAGCATCGCAGCGCCGCCGCATAGTCTTTCCGTGCGAGGTGCACGAGGCCCTCGGTGTCAGCGTAGCGCGCCATCACGATCGCGACGGCATCGCCCCAGGGCTCGAGCTGAGCGGCCCGCGCGCGGCCGTTCGCGAGAAACTCGAGCGCTTCGTCGTACAGCTTTTGCTTGTGCGCGACGTTCGCGAGGCTCGCGAGCGCGTCGAGAAGCATCGACTCCCCCTCGGCATGAGCGCCCGCCTCGAGCGTCGCGGCGTAGCTTCGCTCGCACCAATCGCGGCAAACGGCGAATTCACCGCGGAGGAGCGACGCGCGCGAACCCGCCGACAGCGCGATGCATCGCGCCCGCATGAAGGCTGCGGACTCGTCGCGCGAAGCGGCCTCGAAACGAAGACCCTCCACCTGCGACGCAAGGGTGAGGCTCTCGTCGAGGTTCCCCGTCATGTGCGCGAGCTCGGCCGAACGGGCGAGCCCGGTGACGCGATCGACTGCGGCCATCGCTTCAGGCGCGCTCACCGCGAGCTCTTCGAAACGCGCGCGCGCAAGCTTCGCCCCCTCGAGGTCGTAGCGAACGATGGCCCCCGCGAACGCCTCGAGGAGGTGTGGCACGGCACGACCCGGGACCTCGCTCGCGAGGAACTGCTCGGCGACGGCCATGGGGCGAGCGGCCATTTCCGGCATGCGCTCGAGCACTTGAGCCACGCGGCGGTGAGCTTCGCGGCGCGTGCGGACGAGCTGCCCCTCGTAGGCCGCGCGATGAAAGCGCCCGCTCCGAAACGTAAGCTCTCCCGAACCCAGATCCTGAACGATGCCGAGGCGCACGAGGTCGCGTTCTGCCTGATCGATCTCCTCGGAACCAAAGCCGAGCCGCTGAAGAATCTCCGACACCGCGCGGCGCCAAAAGGAACCGTCGCCGATGCATGCGGTCTGCACGTAGCTCTTTGCGACCGGCGGGAGGTGGTCGATCTCGGCTTGAAGCGCGAGCTGCACCGTCGCCGGGAGCGCTTCCTCCGTGAGGCGCTCGCGAACGAGCACCCAGCGGCCGTCTGCGGCGTTCACGGCGAGGACGCCGAGGGCGAAGAGCATGCGGAGGTACTCGACGGCAAAGAAGGGAAAACCCTCGCTCAGCGCCACGCAGCGATCGACGAGGTCGACGTCTGCGAGCACGACGTTTGCGAGCAGCTCCCTCACCGCTTCGCGCACGGACTCGCGCGTGAGGGGCTTCACCTCCATGGCGGTCACGTTCTCGAGGAGCGTCAGGCGATCGACCGCCGCTTGTCCGCCCGCCGTCGTCTCCACGTCGAAGAAGAAGACGACCGGAGCGCTGCGCGAGCGGAGCGAGTCCAAGAGATCGACGAAGGCCCTATCTCCGTGGCGCGCATCTTCGACGACGATCACGAGCGGCGAGGTCTTCGCGAGGCCCGCGAGCAGCTCCGCGAGGCCCCAGTTGACCGTGCTCCGCTCGATGGGCGCCGCGTGCTCACGCGCAAGAATGCGCCACCCGAGCGCCGCGCTGTGGCTTCCGATCGGGTCCCCGGCCTCGAACCCCATCGCCGCGAGCAGCGTCTCGGGCGAGGCGGCTTCTTCGGAGAAGCTCCGGGCGAGGCTCTCGACGAGTCCGCTCAGCGGCTCCGTCGTGCCCGTGCGGTCGTGGGCGATGAGCACGCGGTGCCCCCGGCTCTCGAGGTCACGCGCGACGTGCTCGAGGAGGCGCGTCTTGCCGACGCCACTGGCGCCGTGCACGACGATGCCCTCGGCACGCGGGCGACCGATCGCGGCTTCGGCGAGGGAGACGAGGCCGCGCCGAAGGTCCTCGCGGCCCACGAAGGGGATCGCGACGCCCTCGACGACGTGGGTGCGGCTCTCGAGACCGGAGCGCTCTTCGCGGAGCACGAACGCCGCGCGCACAGGCTCGCTCTTGCCTTTGACCTGAATCAGACCGCGCTCTTCGACCGCGAAGCGCCCCGCGAGAAAACGCAGCGTGTTGCCCGAAGCGAGGAGCCGTCCCGGAGCGCTCGCGCTCTCCATGCGGCTCGCCAGGTTCACCGCGTCGCCCATGACGGTGTAGCGCTCGTAGCCACGGCCTCCGAGCATGCCCGCGACGACGAGCCCCGTGTTGATGCCGATGCGCATCGCGAGGCGGCGACCGAGCGTGGGCTCGAGCTCGACGGCGAGACGGTCGAGCGTCGCGATCATCGCCAACCCCGCTCGCGCGGCGCGCTCTGCGTCGTCACCGAACGCGCGTGGCGCACCGAAGAGCGCCATGATCGCGTCCCCGAGGTATTTGTCGACGACACCGCCATGCGCCTCGATGACGTCGGTGAGCTCGACGAACACGCGGTTCATCGTGAGCGCGACGTCCTCCGCGTCGAGGTTCTCGCAGAGCGCCGTGAAGCCCGAAACATCCGCGAAGAGAACGGTGACGAGGCGCCGCTCCGCACGCGCGATGGCTTCTACTTGGATTCGACCAACCGACGCACGCATGGGTCCCCTCGTCAGCGCACCGTCGCGAGGCTCGCGCGCCCGCCACGAAACGTACGGAGCCTCGGAACCGACCCGATCTCGTGTCCCCTGGCCCTCATGCGGCGTAGCTTAGCGCGGTTATTCGGACGCGCGCAGCACCTCGATTCACGCTCACGGTTGCGCTTGGATGCGCCCGAGGCCAAGCGCAGCGCCTTTGCAGCGCGTGAACTTTCTGCAACCGTGGCGCCATGGCCGAATCGACCGCTTCCCCCTCGACGCAAGCTCTGCGTGACGACGTTCGCACCCTCGGCGACCTGCTCGGCCAGACGCTTCGCGAAGAAGAGGGCGACGACCTCTTTCGCCTCGTCGAAGACGTGCGCGCGCTCTCGAAAGAGGCCCGCCGCGGGGATCCCGCGAAGGCCGAGGAGCTCCGGTCGAAGCTCGCGGGCCTCGAAACCTCGCGCATGCTGCCCCTCGCCCGCGCGTTCGGTCACTTTCTCGCGCTCGCGACCATCGCCGAGCAGCACGACCGCGTGCGCCAGCGACGGCAGCGCCTCTTGCGCGAGCCGGGTCGCCCCACGCTCGGTGCCTTCGAAGACACGTTTCAGCGCCTGCGCGCGCAAGGCGTGAGCAAAGAGGCGATCTTCGCGTGCCTTCGGGGCCTCCGCGTGGACCTCGTCCTCACCGCGCACCCGACGCAGGCCGCGCGACGATCGATTCTGGCGAAGCAGCGCCGCATCGCAGGGATCCTCGCCGCGCGCGACCTCCCGGACCAGCTCCCAGCCGAACGCCGCGCGCACCACGAGTCGCTGCGCCGCGAGATCGCCTCGTGGTGGCGCACCGACGATCTGCGCCGCCGAAAGCCGACGCCGGTCGACGAGGCCCGCGGGGGCCATGCGCTCATCGAGCAAGTGCTCTGGGAGGCGGCACCTCGCTTTCTGCGCGACCTCGACGACGCGCTCTTGCGCACCGTGGGCCGTCGTTTGCCGCCGGAGACCGCGCCGATTCGCATTGGCACGTGGATGGGTGGGGACCGCGATGGCAATCCGTTCGTGGTGCCCGAGGTGACGCGTGAAGCCATTTTGCGCGCGCGCGTTCTCGCGGCCGAGCTCCATGCCCGCGACATCGACGCGCTTCGCGAAGAGCTCTCGATGCGCCGCGGCTCAGAAGAATTGCACGCGATCGTCGGCACCGAGGGCGCGCCTTATCGGGCTCTCTGCCAGCGCATTCGAGGTCGGCTCCAGGAGACCGCGCGCGTGTGTCAGGCGAGCCTTGCAAACGACTCGGCGGGAGCACTCGCGACGGGAACCTTTGCAGCTTACACCGACCCAGCCGAGTTCGTGAACGAGCTCATGGTGCTG
>CAIOHM010000529.1 GCA_903858055.1 uncultured delta proteobacterium | reverse complement strand
TTCGAGAGGTAGCCCGAGTGATCGCCGACCGCGATGGTCGAGACGCCGAGCTTCGAGAGCAGCACGCCGAAGTGCGAGCCGACGTTGCCGAAGCCCTGGACCGCCATCGTGGCGCCCTCGAACTTGAAGCTCGTCTCCTTGGCCCACTCGACGAGGCAGTACACCATGCCCTGCGCCGTGGCCTTCTCGCGGCCGAGCGTACCGCCGCAGGCGATGCTCTTGCCGGTGACGACGCCCTTGACCGACTGCTTGTCGCCGGAGCCCACCATGTTCGAGTAGGTATCCATCATCCAGCCCATGATCTTGGCGTTCGTGCCAACGTCCGGCGCCGGGATGTCGTACTCGGGGCCGATGTTCTCGCCGAGCGCGTGCGTGAAGCGACGCGTGATCTTCTTGAGCTCGTTGTGGCTGACGCTGTGCGGGTCGAACTTGATGCCGCCCTTGCCGCCGCCGAAGGGAAGGCGCATGAGCGCGCTCTTCCAGGTCATCATCGCCGCGAGCGCCTTGACGTCGTCGAGCGAGACCTGCGGGTGGAAGCGCATGCCGCCCTTGTACGGGCCGAGGATGTTGTTGTGCTGAACGCGGTAGCCCTTGAAGAGGCGCACTTCGCCGCTGTCCATCACGACGGGGAAGTTGACGATGAGCTCGTTCTTCGGCTGACCGAGGATGGTGCGCACCGCGGGGTCGAGGTCGATGAGCTTCGCGGCTCGGTCGACGTAATCCTGCACCACCTTGTAAAAGTCATATTCCTTGTGCTGCGAGGCCATCGTACGCACTCCTTGGGAAGCGACCGTGGGGTCGGTTCGATGCTTCTTGGACTTCGACGAACGGGTCGGGTTCGAGCTGTTCGTCTGGGTCGCCATCGGCGCGTCTCTTGGTCGCCTTCGGGCCCGAAGGCAAGGAGATTTCTCGCGGAAACACGCGAAACGAAGTGACGCAATGCGCAGCAAATTCAGCCGCAACGCGTCGGCGGTCTGCGCAAAACACATACGAGAAATAGCCGCAGCCTAGTCGCGGCCACGCGAGCCTCGTGCGGTCAGTGCTGCGTCCAGCGCAGGTACACGTAGACTGAGACGGTGGTCACGAGCAGTGCGTCAACGCGGTCGAGAATGCCGCCGTGGCCCGGGAGGATCGCCCCCGAGTCCTTGACACCCGTGGCGCGCTTGAGCACGGACTCGCCGAGGTCGCCGAGCTGACCGAGCGCACCCGCTACGATCGCGAGCGGAATCCCGTGGGCGAGCGGCAGCTGCTTCACGAACCACGCGTGGCCGATCACCGCGCCGAGCACGCTGCCGACGAGGCCGCCGATCGCGCCTTCCACGGTCTTCTTCGGCGACACGGCTTCGAAGAGCTTGTGGCGGCCGAAGCGCTTGCCTGCGAAGTAGGCCACGGTGTCGCTGCCCCACGCGAAGCTCATCGCGAGCAGCGCGTAGCCAGGCGCGAAGTCGCGCTGGATGACCGCAAGGAGCGTGAGCGGGATCGCGGCGAAGAAGGGCCCGAAGCCCATCGCGCACGCGCGCAAGGCCGCCGTGGGCATGTCCCCGAGTCGCGCGAGCGTGAGGAGCGGCGCGAGCACGGGGATCGTGACGAGCACGGTCATGAGCACGCGGGGGTCGCTCGTGTAGAAGTAGACGGCGAGGGAGGCCGCCGCCGACAGCAAGATGCCGAAGGTCTGCGAAACGCGGTCGCCCGGGTGGGTCATCGCGAAGAGTTCGAGGCAGCCCACGAGGCCCGCCACGAAGATCAAAACGAAGAACCCCCACGGCGGCGCGACGAAGAGCAGCCAGAGGATGAGCGGCACCGCCACCACGGCGGTGGCCAAGCGCGAGAGCAGGTTCGCGGAGATCGCCATGAGGATCCGTGAGGCTCGTGAGGGGGGGGCTGCGCTCAGCCGTTGGCGGCGCGCGCTTGCGGGGGAATCGTGAGCAAGCGAGGGTCTTGACCGACGAGCCCGAAACGGCGCTCGCGCCCCTGGAACGACGCGATCGCGGCGTGGAGGTCGTGCTCGGAGAAGTCGGGCCAGAGGGCGTTCGAGAAGTAGAGCTCCGCGTACGCGAGCCCGTAGAGCAAGAAGTTCGAGATGCGCTGCTCGCCGCCCGTGCGGATCACGAGATCCGGGTCGCCGACCGAGAGCGAGGGCATGCGCCTGTGCAAGAGCTCGGCGTCGATCTCGGAGGCGTCGATCTCGCCGGCCTTGACCTGCCTCGCAAGCTCACGCGCCACCGCGGCGATCTCCTCGCGGCCGCCGTAGCTGAGCGCGAGCGTGAGGGTCATGGCGTCGTTGTCGCGGCTTGCCTCTTTGAGCGGCTCGAGCACCGCGCGCACGAGGCCTGGCAAGCGGCCGAGGTTCCCCACGGCGTTGAAGCGGATGCCGTTGCCGAGGATTTCGTCGCGCTCGGAGAGGAGAAACTCGCGCAGGAGCTCCATGAGCGCGTCGACTTCGATCTCCGGTCGCTCCCAGTTCTGCTCCGAGAACGCGTAGAGCGTAAGCGCCTTGACGCCGAGGCGACGGCACGCGCGCACCATGCGACGTACCGTGCGCGAGCCCTCACGATGCCCCGCCACGCGAGGGAGGTCGCGGAGCTGAGCCCAGCGCCCGTTGCCGTCCATGATGATGGCGACGTGCGAGGGGATGTTGCGCGCTTCGACGAAGGTCGACATGAGAGGGCTCGGCACTAACACGGCCCGCCGCCTCCGGGGAG
>CAIOHM010000528.1 GCA_903858055.1 uncultured delta proteobacterium | reverse complement strand
CTCGGGCCGCTCGCGCACGAGGGCGAGGTAGTCCTCGAAGGTGCCCAGCCAGTTGAGCTCACGGTAGTGCTTGGTGTCTTGGAGCGCCGAGATGCGCTCGAGAAGGCCAGAGCCGCTGCTTGCTTCGCTACCCATGCACCACCTCTTGAAGTGAGACGACGATGGGCGATCCTATCAGCAGCCACGAGCGAGAGGCGAACTCCGCGCCGAAAAGCACTCCGCGGAGGTTCGTCGTGGGCCTCGGCACGAACCTCGGGGACCGCCTGCAATTGCTGCACCGTGCCAGCGTGGAGCTCGACCGTTTCGCGCGCGTCGAGGCGGTCGCCTCGCTTTGGGAGTCCGACGCGGTGGGCCCGCCGCAGGACCGCTATTGGAACAGCGCGCTCCTGATGCGCGGCGGCGCATCGGCCGAGGAAATCGTGGCGGCGCTGCTTGCGATCGAACACGCGCTCGGGCGCGTGCGCACGCTGCGCTGGGGGCCGCGCGTCATCGATCTCGACCTGCTCTGGATCGACGGCGAAGTGAGCACCGACCCGCGCTGCGAGGTGCCCCACCCGCGCCTCCACGAGCGCTCGTTCGCGCTCACGCCGCTGCTCGAGGTGGTGCCGCAGGCCGTCGATCCGCGCACCGGTCTCCCCTTCGCCGAAACGAACACACCCGCCCTCGAACGTGTCGGGGCGGGCGTGGTGGAGCCGCTCGGGTGGCGGCTCTTCGCCCGGTAATTCCGGGCGATTTCGGTTTCAGAGGCGGGCGCGGAGGCGCATGGCGACCTTGGCCATCGCGTCGTGCGCGAGGTTCTTCTGGCCGGCCTTGACCTCGCTCTCGACGAGCTGATCGAGGGCCGTCGCGAGCTCGGCGCTGCCCTTCGGCGAGAGGAAGTCGATGGCCTCGACGCTCGCGAGGCGCGCGCTCGGGTCGGCTTGCGTGGCGATGGTCTTGGCGAGCGCCGCGGCGTTCTTCGCGCCTTCCGCGGCACCGAGGACGCCGACCATCGTGGCCGCCTTCACCGCGCGCATGGCGCTCTCGGGCTTGCCGGTGCTCACGGGCTTCGCGAGCTCGGCGAGGTAGCACTCGACCTTTTCGTCGCACTGGTTCACGACGGCGGCGGCGGCGTCGTACTTCGCCTGCGAGGGCGTACCCTTGACGCCCGCGAGCGCGAGGCCGGCGTCGGTCGCCTTCGCGAGCGGGAGCACGGCGGCGAGCTGGCCCTTGGTCATGAGCTTCATCGCCGTGTCGGTCTCGACCGCGAGCGTGGTGAGGGGCTCCGCGTTCTTCTTCGCGATGGCCTTCTGCGCCGAGGCGGAAAGCTTCACGACCCAGTCGACGAGCGAGGCGTCGTAGAAGTACGTGGCCGAGGCGAGCATGGTCGCGCGCGCGTTGCCGTTCGCGTCGCCCTCGAGCATGGCGCCTTCTGCGGTCTTCTCGACGGCTTCTTTGTAGGCCGCGAGCGCTTCGGCGTTCGGCGCGAAGCGGTAGAGGAACTGCGCGAGGAGCGCCTTGTTCGTGAGGTTTTCTTCGCTCGCGACGAGCGCGAGGGCCTCGGTGCGGATGGCCGGACGGCCGAGCATGGTGGCGGCTTCGGCGACGGCGGGGACCCACGAGCGGTTCGGCCAGCGCTCCTCGAGCGCCACCCACTGCGCGTCTTTGCCCGCGAGCGCACCGGCGAGGGCGGCCTCGGCGGGAGCGCCAATGCGCAGGAGCGCGGTGCTCGCGGTGGCGCGCAGATCACGCTTGCTCGGCGTGAGGATCACCTTCACAAGCGCGGGGACGGCCGAGGCCTCCTTGAGGTCGCCGAGGAGCTGCACCGCCGTGAGCTGGCGGAACATGATCTCGTCGAGCTTGGAGTCGGGGTTGTCGTCGACCGGCGCCGCGAGGAGCTCGGTAGCCTTCGCGCCCCAGGTCGGGCTCTTGATCTCGCGCACGGCTTCGTTGAGACCCTTGAACGCGCCCGCGAGCTTCGCCTTCGAGGGCTTGAACTTCGCGAAGAGCGAGAAGGTCGCGTCGAGGAGGGCCGGGTCGAGCGTTTGGCCCTTCTTCGCCATGGCGACGATGGCAGCGGTGGCGTTCTTCACCTCGTCGTCGTTGCGGCCCGGCTCGTAGTCTTGGAAGGCGCGCGCGAAGGCCGGCGCGGTGCGTGCATCTTGCAAGTCCGAGAGGATCTTTAGGAGCTCGCGGCGCGTCTTCTCGTCGCCGCCGCCCGTCGCGTAGACCTTGGCCATGGGCTCGGCGATCGTGTCGAGGAGCGCCTTCACGCTCGCGTCGTTGCGGTCGCCGTTCGCCTTCGTCATCGTGTCTTCGAAGAACTGGCCGAGGCGCTTCACCGAGGCGGCGCGCTTGCTCGCGTCTTCCAGGCGAGAGACCCAGGTCTTCGGATCGTTTTCGTCGGCGCACCCCACGAGGAGGGCCGAGCTGGAGACGGAGAGCGCGAGAACGAGAAGGGCCGAGGTCGTCTTCATGGCTGGGCGCGGACGCTACGCAAGGCGCAGGGGCCCGGTCAACGACGGCGAGGGGCGCAGGCGCAGTCTACGCGCTGCGTTAGCGCGGCATTTCGCGGTCCGCCCGTTTTCGTATTACCCAATAATCATCGATTCTTTGAGGAGCTTGCCCTCTTTGAAGCGGCGGAGCTTCCAGTCGGCGAAGAGCGGCTCGGGCGTGCCCGTGCGCAGCTGATCCGCGAAGCGCTTGCCCACGACCGGGGCCATCATGAAGCCGTGGCCCATGAAGCCGCTCAGCTGGAGGAAGTTCTCCACCTCGTCCACTTCGCCGACGATGGGGTTCGCGTCGGGCGTGATGTCGTAGCAGCCGGCCCACTGGCGCAGCACCTTCACGGCGCCGAGGCGCGGCACCGCGCGCACGAGCGACTGGGCGTAGCGCGTGAGGAAGGGGATGCTGCTCTCCTGCTGGAGGCCTTCGGGCACCGGGTCGAGGCCGATGCCGCCGACGATCTCGCCGCGCATGGACTGCGAGAAGTAGAGGCCGTCGCTGAGGTCCGCCACGAGAGGACGGAGCCAGGGCTTGAGCGGCTCGGTGCTGCAGATTTCGTGGCGGTGCGGGTGGTTGGGCAGCGCCACTCCGAGCTGCTTCGCGATGAGCGGCGACCACGCGCCCGCGGCGTTCACGACGATGCGCGCGCCGAGGTGCTCTTCGCTCCCGGCGATGGGGCGGCCTGCGGTGTCGCGCTTGCGCAGCACGACGCCGCTCACGCGCGAGCCCTCGGTGGAGAAGCCCACGACCTCGGTGTGCGTGCGCACGGAGACGCCGAGCTTCTGCGCCGCCTGCGCGAAGCCCCACACGAAGGGCCACGGGAAGACCACGCCGTCGTCGCCGTTGTAGCTCGCCGCGACGACGCCGTTCACGTCGAGCTCGGGCACGACCGCGAGGGCCTCTTTGGGCGTGAGCATGCGCGTGCCGAGGCCGTGCGAGCGCTGGAGCTCCACGCTCGCCTCGAGGGCGCGGCGACGCTCTTCGCTGCGCACGAGGAAGAGGTAGCCGCCTTGGCGGAACCACACGTGGATGCGCATTTTCCGGGCGAACGCGCGGCACATGCGGATCGACTCCTGCATGAGCTTCACGTTGGTCTCGCTCGACCACTGCGCGCGCACGCCGCCGCCGTTGCGACCGCTCGCGCCGCCGCAGAGGTAGCTGCGATCGACCACGGTCACGTTCGTGAGGCCGCCTTGCGCGAGGTGGTACGCGACCGAGAGGCCCATGATGCCGCCCCCGATCACGACGACCTCGGCAGCACCCGCGCTCGGGATGCGCGTGAGGTTCGCGGCGTGCGGCACGGCGGTCATGGCGCGCGCTCCGCGAAGGCCATGGAGGCAACCGCGCGCTCGTGGAGGAGGCCGTTCGAGGCCAAGATGCCCGCTTCGTTCTTGAGGCCGCGACGGTAATCGAACGGGCGACCGAGGCCGTCGGTGAGCACGCCGCCTGCCTCCGCGAGGATCACCTCGGCGCCTGCGACGTCCCAGCGCATGCCCGCGGGGCCAGGCGAGACCCACACGTCGCCGTCGCCGTCGGCGATCCGCGCCGCCTTGAGCCCCGCGCTGCCGCAGATTCGCTTCTGCACGCCGAGGTGCGCAAGCGCGCGCTCGAGGCGCTCGGAGCCGTGCGTGCGCGTCACGAGGGCGGTCGCTTGGGAGACGGCGTGGGTTTGGCTCACGCGGAGACGCGTGGGCGCACCGCCGCCGACGACCTTGAAGGAGCCTTCCCCGGCGACACCGTAATACGTCGTATGCGCCATGGGTACGTGGACGATGCCGAGCACCGGGCGATCGCCCACGACCATACCCAAGAGCACGCCGAACTCCTGGCGGCGATCGACGAACTCTTGCGTGCCGTCGATCGGGTCGACGAAGAGCAGCACCTCGCGGCTCTGGGCGGCGGCGTTCTCGCCTTCGTCGCTCTCTTCGGCGACGAGGCCTGCCTCGGGAACCATGGCGGCGAGGCGCTCGCAGAGGAACGCGTTCACGGCCTTGTCGACCTCGGTGACCGGGTCGCGCGGGCCCTTCCACTCGACCTTGAAGTCGCCTTCGAAGGCCTTCGCGACGCGCACACCGGCCTCTTCGACGAGGCGAACGAGCGGATGGAGGAGGTCGCGCGCGTGCTGCATGGGCTTTGGACCATAGCGCAGTCGCGCGCGGCTTTCGCCTTGCCTTCGCGCCCGCTTTCGTTTCGTTAGGGGACGCGATGTCCGACGTCTCGAACCCGAAGGCCGCGGGGGAACCCGTGGCCGCGCCCGCCACGCCCCCCAAGCCGCGCCCCTACGCGCATGCCCCTCGCTTGCCGGAAGAGGGCCCCATCGATCTGCACACGATCGTGAAGGGCTCGTGGCTCGAGCTCGAGGTCGGACCGGGCCGCGGGCGCTTCCTCCTCGAGCGCGCCGTCGCCGCTCCGGAAGCCGCGATCGTCGGGCTCGAGATCCGCCGCAAGTGGGCGACCATCGTCGACGAGCGCCTCGGCAAGCGGCTGCTCCACGCACGCGCGCGCTGCTTCGCGGAAGACGCGCGTCAGGTGCTCCCGCGCATCGCGAACGCCGGTCAGGTGAAGCGTGTATTCCTCCACTTCCCCGATCCGTGGTGGAAGAAGCGCCACGAGAAGCGCCTCGTGATGGGCGAGCTCTTCCTTCGCGAGGTGGCGCGGCTGCTCGAGGTGGGCGGCGAGCTCTACATTCAGACCGACGTGCCCTTCCGCGCCGATCAGTACGCGAGCGCGGGGCTCGGCTACGAAGCCTTCGAGCCCGCGGGCGACGAGCCGGGCAGCGCCATCCTCGCGCTCAACCCCTACGGCGCACGCAGCGACCGCGAGGCGCGCGCCGATGTGGACGGCTTGCCCGTGACCCGCATGCGCTTCCGCAAAAAGTAGATTCCCCACGGCGACGCCGCCGCGCTTCGACCATCGAAAGACGAGCCATGACCGACGCACGCCCACGCTTCACCGGAACCGCGAGCTACCTCACCAGCGAAGCCCTCGAGGCCGCGGTCGAGTGCGCGCTCCTCCTCGAGATGCCGCTGCTCGTGAAGGGTGAGCCGGGTACGGGCAAGACCCTCCTCGCCGAGGCGATCGCCGCGCACGCGGGCGCCGAGCTCATTCACTGGCCCGTGAAGAGCACCACGCGCGCGCAAGACGGCCTCTACGTCTACGACACGGTGCAGCGCCTGTATGATGCACGCTTCGGCGACGGCGACGTGAAGGACATTCGCCGCTACATCAAGCTCGGGCCGCTCGGCCGTGCGTTCGCCGCCGAGAAGCGCGTGGTGCTGCTCATCGACGAGGTCGACAAGGCGGACCTCGAGTTCCCGAACGACCTCCTGCACGAGCTCGATCGCATGCGCTTCGTGGTGGGCGAGACCGGAGACGAGGTGATTGCGCGGGAGAGACCGATCGTGATCATCACCTCGAACAACGAGAAGGAGCTCCCGGACGCCTTCCTGCGCCGCTGCGTGTTCCACTTCTTGGATTTCCCCACGCCGGAGCTCATGAAGCGGATCGTGGACGTGCACCACCCGAAGTGCGACGACGACCTGGTCGACCAAGCCGTGATCGCCTTCTACGAGCTGCGTGCCACGCCGCGCCTGCGCAAGAAGCCCTCCACGAGCGAGCTCGTCGACTGGATCGCCGTGCTGCTGCGCACCGGCGTGAAGAAGGAGCGGCTCGCGAAGGAGCTGCCCTTCCTGGGGGTCCTCCTCAAAAAAGAACAGGACGTGGACCTCGTGCAAGCCATGAAAAAGGGTTGGCGCCAGTAACGAGGTGGAGGGCGATCGTGCGGGGCAAACCGTCGGTCGTCGTCCTCGACGTACGCGGAGTACGCCTGCGTCCTCCTCCCTAGCCTTGCCCCGCACGCTCGCCCTCCACACCGTCTCGTTCGAATCACGCGGCGCTCATCGCGGGGCAAACCGTCGGTCGTCGTCCTCGACGTACGCGGAG
>CAIOHM010000527.1 GCA_903858055.1 uncultured delta proteobacterium | reverse complement strand
TGCGGGTCTTCGTGCTGCCCACACTCGATCGTGACCGCGTAGCCTCCCGAGGCCCGCATGCGTTCGGTGGTGCCGACGCCGTACGCGAACTCGCGTGCGAGCAACGCGGGGTCTGCGTTTGCCCCGCGTCGCCGCCGCACGCCGCTCGTGTACGCGCTCATCCACCCTTCGACGACGCGCTGCGGCCCGAGGTGCGCCGCGAGCATCTCCTCTTCGCGGGCCTGCGAGAAGGGCTCGACGTCGCCCTCGTTGTCGTTCGGGCCCACGAGCACGAACGGGTCGCCGGGCGCGTGGAACGAGTGAAAATCCACGAGGACGTCGTGCTCCGCGAAGAGCGTGCAGAGCGCATTGGCCACGTGGTCCTCGAAGTCGACCGGTGCCTCGCGTGGCATCATCGCGCGGTTCAGGTTTCGGTCGCCCTCGCGCTGGCCCTTCGCGTAGGCGAGCGGGTTCGCGACCGGAACGACCGTGAGCGAACCACGTGCAAGCTGCAACGATCCGCTCGCGAGCTCGCCCACGAGGCGCTCGAGGCCGCGCGTGCCGCACGTCTCGTTTCCGTGCACCGCGCCGAGGAAGAGAAGGCGGGGGCCCGGCGCGAAGCCGAGGAAGCGGTGGGCGTGGAGCGAGCGGGGGCGCATCGAGACGCGAGCCTAGCTCAAGGCGCGCGCAGGGAAACCGTGCGGACGCCTTGCACGGCTTCGCGAAGGCGAGCAGGCTCCTGCCCCCATGAGCGACGTCCTCTCCGCCACGCAGCCCTTCGACCTCCTCGTCACCGGTGGAACCCTCGTGACGCCGGCGGGAACTTTTCTCGGCGACGTAGGCGTGCGCGCGGGCCGCATCGTCGCCATCGGTAGCCTCGCGTCCCATGCCGCCGCCGAGCGCATCGACGCGCGCGGGCTCCACGTGCTCCCGGGCGTCATCGACTCGCAGGTGCACTTCCGCGAGCCTGGTCTCGAGCACAAGGAAGACCTCGCTACGGGGACGGCCGCGGCGTGCTTGGGCGGGATCACGACCATCCTCGAGATGCCCAACACGAACCCGTCGACGACCACCGCCGAAGCGCTCGCGGACAAGGTTGCCCGGGCGGCCGGGCGCGTGCGAGCTCACGTGGGGTTCTTCGTGGGCGCCGCCGACGAGAACGCCGACGACCTCGCGCGCCTCGAAGGCTTGCCGGGCGCGGCAGGCGTCAAGATCTTCATGGGGAGTTCGACCGGGTCGCTCCTCGTCGACGACGAAGGCGTCCTCGGGCGCGCGCTCCGCTCGGGGCGGCGTCGCGTGGCGATTCACGCGGAAGACGAGGCACGCCTGCGCGCGCGCAAAGAGCTCGCCGAGCGCTCCGGGGGCAACGCGGCCCTGCATCCCGTGTGGCGTGACGCCGAGTCGGCACGCCTCGCGACCGAGCGCCTCTTGCGCGTGGCCCGTGCGGCCAAGCGTCGCGTGCACGTGCTCCACGTCACCACGGCGGAGGAAATGGCCATGCTTGCAGAACACAAAGACCTCGCCACGGTCGAAGTGACGCCGCAGCACCTCACGCTCGCCGCGCCCG
>CAIOHM010000526.1 GCA_903858055.1 uncultured delta proteobacterium | reverse complement strand
TGCATGGTGCGAGCCTGCGACGGCGCGCTGCGCGGATCAACTTCCCGGCGTTCGCCTGTGGTATCGCCGGACCATGGCGGCAGCTGACCCGCTCCTGGGGCTTTCTCTTCACGACGGCGAGTTCACCATCCTCGAGCGCATCGGCTCGGGCGGGATGGGTGCAGTCTACAAGGCTCGCCAAGCGGCTCTGAACCGCTTCGTTGCGTTGAAGGTGCTGCACCCGAAGTACGCGACGCGCAAAGAGGTCCTCACGCGCTTTCGGCGCGAAGCACGCATCCTCTCGCAGCTCACGCATCCGAACACGCTGCGCGTCTTCGACACGGGCCTCCTCGACGACGGGCGCCTCTACATCGTGATGGAGCTCCTCGAGGGACGCAGCCTCCACCGGGTCATCCGCTCCGAGGCGCCGATCGACTGCGTGCGGATTGCATGGATCCTCGCGCAGGTGGCCTACGCGCTCGACGAGGCCCACCAGGTGGGCATCCTCCATCGCGACATGAAGCCCGAGAACATCTTCATGCAGGCGCTGCCCGGCGGCCTCGAGGTGCCGAAAGTGCTCGATTTTGGCCTCGCGAAGCTCGACGAGAGCTTGCTCGCGCCCGGGAGCGTCGCGATCACGAAGCAAGGCGCGGTCTTCGGGACGCCCGAGTTCATGAGCCCGGAGCAGGCGCGCGGCGAGACCATCGGCCCGCCGAGCGACGTGTACGCCGTGGGCATCGTGCTCTACGAGGCGCTGTGCGGGCGCTTGCCCTTCAACGGCGGCACGGCCCTCGAGTGGGTCGCGCTGCACAGCAAGGCGGAGCCGATCCCCCTCGCGGACCGCGTGCCCGGTATCACGTTTCCTCCTGCAATTTTGCGCATCGTCGAGCGCGCGCTCGCGAAGCGGCCCGAAGATCGTTACCCGTCCGCGAAGGCCTTCGGCGACGCGCTTCGGAGCTTCGCGGAGCACCCGGAGCTCTCGCTCCTCGACACGGCACCGGACGTCGAAGAGATGCGGCCCACGCTCGACGTGAACCCGCGCGCGCCGTCGCGCCATCCTTCGGGCGTCCCCGTCAAGGCCATCAGCGTGCGCCCCCCGCCGCCCTCCACGGCGAGCCACGCGTCTTCCACGCTCCCCGCGCGCTCGATCGTCGGGATCGCCGTCGCGTTCCTCTGCCTCGGCGCGGCCCTCGCGTTCGTCGGCATGAAGCTCCTCGGGGGCACGCCTTGAGGCTCTTCCTTCGGGTCGCCGCGTGGCTCGTGGCGCTCGGGGTGTTTGGCGGGTTGCTCGGCGCCGGCGCGCTCTACGTCTACGTGCAGCGCCTCGAGGCGGAGCTGCCCTCGGTGAGCGAGCTCCGCAAGGGCTACGACCCGCCGCAGGTCACGCGCGTGCTCGCCCGCGATGGTTCCACGCTGGCCGAGCTCTTCACCGAGCGCCGCACCATCGTGCCCGTCGACGAGATCCCCGGTCACGTGAAGCTGGCCGTGCTCGCCGCCGAAGACGCGAGCTTCTATGAGCACGAGGGCCTCAACTACCTCGGCATCGCGCGCGCGTTCCTCGTGAACCTTCGCAGCGGGCGCCTCCGCCAGGGCGGCTCGACGATCACCCAGCAGGTCGTGAAGAACTTGCTCCTCGATCACCAGCGCACGCTGCGGCGCAAGCTGAAGGAGGCGCTCCTCGCGCGTCGCCTCGAGCAAGAGCTCGCGAAGGACGAGATCCTCGGGCTCTACCTGAACCACATCTACTTCGGCCACGGCCGCTACGGCGTCGAGGAGGCGTTTCGGTATTACTTTGGTCACTCGGTGCGCGCGGCCTCGGTCGCGGAGGCCGCCGTCGTCGCGGGCCTCGTCGCGGGCCCCGAAATCTACTCGCCTCGCCGTGACGCGAGCCGCTCGATGGGCCGGCGCGACTTCGTGCTTGGTCAAATGAAGGAGAAGGGCTTCCTCAAGGAGGCGGCGTGGTCCGAGGCCCTCGCCGAGCCGCTCGCCCTCGGCGCGTTGCACGAGGCGTCGAACGAGCTCGCGCCCGAGGCCGTCGAGATCGCGCGCAAGCTGCTCACCGAGCTCGAGCCCGAGCGCTCACGACGCGGCGGGTTCACGATCCACACGACCATCGACCCGAAGCTCCAAGCGCTCGGGCGCAAGAGCGTGCGCACGAACCTCGAGAGCTACGACCAGCGCCACCGGCGTCGCGCGCCCTTTCGCGCGCCGCGACTCGACAAGCGCGGCCGTCCGAGCGGCGACGCCCCGCCGCTCTTTCAGGGGACACCGCGCTTCGAGCTGCACCGCGTACTCGTGGGCGAGGTCGTCCGCATCGACGACAGCAAGGGCGAGCTCGTCGTGCGCGTGGGCACCGTGCGCGGGGTCTTGAAGATCGCCGAATGGAGCCGCTACGCGCCCGGTGTCGCGCGAGCATCGGACTTCGCCGAGCCTGGAGCGCGTTTGCGCGTGAGCCTCCTCGCGGCGCCGGTGCCGCCCGCCGCGAACGTCGCCGCCGGGGCCGCCGTGGTCGACGACACGGTGCCGCTCCGCCTCGTGGAAGGCCCCGAAAGCGCCCTGATTTCCCTGGATCTGCGCTCGCGCGACGTGCTTGCCCTCGTGGGCAGCTACGAGGGTCTCCCCGGCTCGCTCGACCGCGCCCTCCAATCGAAGCGCCAGCCCGGCTCGACCTTCAAGCCCGTTGTGTACGGCCTCGGCCTCGAGACGCGCCGCTACACACCCGCGACCCTCGTCGACGTGAACCCCGAGGTCTTCGAGGGGAAGTACTCGCCGTCGAACTACGAAGGGTGGACGGGCCTCGAGCCGCTGCGCTTGCGCGAGGCGCTCGCAAACTCCGTGAACCTCGTGGCCGTGCGCGTGTTGCGCGAGGTCGGCCCTGCCGAGGTCGTCTCGTTCGCCAAAAACCTGGGGATTACGTCCAACCTCCAGCCGGATCTGAGCCTCGCGCTCGGCTCGTACGAAGTGCGCCCCGCCGAGCTCGCGGACGTGTACGCGGTCTTCGCGAGCGGCGGCATTCGTGCGCCGGCGCGCCTCGTCACGCGCATCGTCGGCCCGGACGGCGCGGAGGTGAAGCTGCCCGCGCCGCTCGAGACGAGGCGCGTGATGTCGCCCGAGGGGGCGTACCTGACGACGAGCCTCCTCACGAGCGTCGTCGACCACGGCACGGCGGCGCGCGCGAAGGCCCTCGGACGCCCGGTGGCCGGAAAGACCGGGACCACGAACGACGCGAAAGACACGTGGTTCGCCGGTTTTTCCACGGAGATCGTCACGGTGGTGTGGGTCGGCTACGACGACGGGAAGCCGCTCGGCAGCGAAACGGGCGGCTCGGCGGCGCTCCCCGCGTGGATCGACTTCATGCGCGGCGCCCACGCAGGAAGGCCCGCAACGGACTTCCCGCGCCCGGACGGCATCGTCGACGCGCGCATCGACAAGGCGACGGGGTTGCTCGCGCCCGAGACCGCCAACGAGGCGCTCCTCGAGGTCTTCGCCCAAGGCACCGAGCCCAAGGAGTACGTCGACGCGGGCGCTCCTGCCGGCATGGACGCCGAGGCTCCCTGACCACGACGCCTCCGATCGTCGCGCGCGGCGCTCGAAAGATTGCGCGCCACGCCTGCGCCCCGTATTTCTGGTCTCCCCGATGGCGCTGCGCAAACCGACCGACGACGAAGACGCTCTGCTCGATCTCATGATCGCGCGGGCAGAGGCGTTCACGCCTTCCGTCGCGGACCGCGCGGGGCTCAGCGTCGAGACGATGAACGACGGCGGCATGGGGAGCCTGCGTCTCTTCCCGCCGGGCACGCGCGGAAAGTCGCGGGTCTTCGGGCGTCGCGTGAGCGAGTGGGCCTTCGACGACCTCGACGGCGTGCAAGTCACCGTCGCGCTCGTGGTGGACGCGACCGATCGCCTCTACGAGCTCGAGCTCTGGAAGAGCGACTTCGGCCGGCTCTTGAGTCTGCCCGATCTCGGGGCGCCTTCGCCGAAGTGAGCGCGCGAGCAGGCACGGGAGGCGAGCGCACCGGGCGCAAGGTCCGCCGTTCAGGCATCGTATGCCGCGTATGCCGCGAACATGACGGCGTATGCGTTTCGTCGCGGTGCGTGGTACGCCGCGTTTTCGTCATTTGGCGCGCGCGCTGGTAGGCTCGTCGCATGGCGCGTGCGAAGAGCTCCTCCGAGAAGAAGCCCAACAAGCGAGGTAGCCCCGAGGCGGTCGCGAAGCGCGTGGCCGCGCGCAACCTGAACGACGTGCTCACGGGGAAAAAAGCGGGAGGCGCGCTCCTCGACGGCCGCACGGCGAAGCGTCGTCAGCGCCTCTTGAGCGAGCTCGCCGAGGGCGGCTTGAAGCCCGTGGACGTGCTCCTCAAGGTGCAGGAGCTCCTCGATCTCGGGGAGCCCATCGCGGCGCTGCGCAAGAGCGTGCCCGTCCGCAAGCTCCGCGTGGTGCCAACCGGTGCCGCGGAGGCGGTCGCGCGCCTGGCCGAAGCGTACGAGCTGAGCCCGCTCGCCTACCGCTTCTTGGGTCTCCCGGAGTCCGTGCTCGCCGAGGCGGGCGTGGTCGAGGGCGCGCGCCGCAAGCGCGTCGCGACCAAGAAAAAGGCGAGCCGCTAGCCCGCTGGCGTTGTAGGTAGCTCGCCATGAAGGGACTCCCCCCGCGCCGCCTGATCGCCAAGGCGTGCTGGCTCACCGTCGGTGTGGCCGCCGCGGCCATGGCCTCGACGACCCTCCTCCGCGTTCAAGTGGGGGCAACCGAGCAGGTCGTCACGGGTGCGGAAGGTGCGCGGCGCTGGGTGTTGCTCTCCGAGGGCCAACGGCACGCGCTCGGCGCGAACGAAGCCGCGCAGCACGAGGCGTTCCTCGGTCTCCTGCGCGAAGAGGCGCTGCTCGCGGCGGGCGCGCAAAACGCGGGGCTTACGTCACGCTTTGCCGTGGCGGAGGTGCAGCGGCGCGTGCTCGCACGGGCGGCCATCGAC
>CAIOHM010000525.1 GCA_903858055.1 uncultured delta proteobacterium | reverse complement strand
GCAGGCGCGCGGCCTGCGAGATCGCTCGGGAGCACCTCGGCGATGCGCCCGCCGCCGAGGACGCAGTCGCCCTCGTAGATGACGGCCGTTTGCCCCGGCGTGAGCGCCCGCGTCGGTTCGTCGAAGACGATGCGCGCGCCGAGCGGGTGGGCTTCGAGCCGTGCGGCGGCGCCTTCGTGGCGGTACCGCACACGCACCGAGGCACGCTCGAGCGGGAGCGACACGCCCTCGCCGAGCACGAGATCCTCGAGGACGGCCTCGCGGCCGTGAAGTCGCTCCCCCGTGGCGACGTGCACGACGCCCGTGTCGCCCTCGATGCGCGCCACGAACGTTGGCTTGCCCGTCGCGACCCCGAGCCCCTTACGCTGCCCGATCGTGAAGCGGTGCACGCCGCCGTGCTGCGCGATGACGCGACCGCTCTCGTCGACGATGGGACCCGGACGCACGCGGCCGTTCGACTCGCGCTCGACGAACGCCGCATACGCGCCGTCGCCCGCGCCGATGAAGCACAGCTCCTGCGACTCGCCCTTGGTGGCACCCACGAGCTTCGCCGCCACCGCCTCCTCGCGCACCTCGGCCTTCGACGCTTCGCCGAGCGGGAAGAGGAGTCGCTCGACCTGATCGCGCGGCGTCGCGTGGAGGAAGTAGCTCTGGTCTTTCTGCGCGTCGCGGCCGCGGGCGATGCGCTTGTGGCCCTGAGAATCCTCGAGGATTCGTGCGTAGTGGCCCGTCGCTACGAAGCGCGCGCCGAGCTTGTCGGCGAGGTGAAAGAGCTCCGTGAGCTTCACCGTCCGGTTGCAGTCGTTGCAGGGGCTTGGAGTGCGCCCGGCGAGGTACGCGTCGACGAAGGGCGCGACGACCTGCTCGCGAAAGAGCTCCCGGCGATCGAAGACGTAGTGGGGAATGTCGAGCGCGTCGGCGACGCGGCGTGCGTCGTGCTGGTCTTCCGGGGCGCAGCAGCGGGCTTTCGCGTCGGCGACCTCCTCCGGGTAATCCCAGAGGTGCAGCGTGACCCCGAGCACGTCGTAGCCCGCGCGCACGAGGCGCAAGGCCGCGACCGAGGAGTCGACCCCGCCGCTCATGGCCACGATCACGCGCGCTCCGCCGCTCATGCCTGCCCGGGCGTAGCACGAGGTTCGCTGGCTGCGTGGAGCTCGCGCGCGAGGAGGGCGATCTCGCGCGCGTGGATCCGCGTGGCCCAGGAGGGCGAAATCGCGCAGGCTCGCGCGGCGGCGTCGAGCGAGAGGCCCTCCTCGTACACGAGCTCGAAGAGGCGCTTCACGGGCGGCGGGCGCTTCGCCAGGAGGGCGTCGGCGCGGCGTTTGAGCTGCGCGCGCTCGAGGCGCTCGGCCGCGTTTCCGCCGAAGTCGACCGCGTGAACGACCGCGAGCGTCGCCGCCGCGCTCGAGCCGTTGACCCACGCTTGGTGCTCGCGCGGCTGCTCGTCGTCAATCGCGAGCTGCTCGAAGACCTGGTCCGAGAGTTCGGCTGCGTGCAGCACCGCGCGATCCCGGCCGCTGATGCGCCCCTCGCGCCGCGCGGCGTCGATCATGGCGCGACGGACGCGGAGCCGCGCGTAGGCCCCAAAGGGCACGCCGTAGCCGACGGCGTAGTCGCGCTCGGCCAGCAGCATCGCCTCGCGCCCGATGCCCACCAGGTCTTCGTACGCGAGGTGGCTCCCGGTGTTGCGGCGCATCCACTGCGCGGCCTTCTCCACCACCGCCTTCGAGGCGGGCCACGTGGGGGAGTCGGAAGCCTCGGGGGGCGGGACCATCGACAAGAAGAACAACGACTTTGGGGCCAGGTGGCAAGTTGGAGCCGCAACGTGCCGTAGGACCGCTCGGAGTCCCATGATCGACGACGACGATGAGCCCATCGCCTCCGGCGTGCTGCCCATTGGGCCGCGCTCGGGACGCATGCTCGCCGCGGACGACGTCACGGGCCGGTTTTTTCGGCTCTTTCAGGTCGCCGCTGCGCTGGGCGGTGCGGACTTTCCGGCGACCATCGAGGCCGCGCTCGACTACGCCTCGCTGCCGGCGGCCGACCGCGAGGCGTTCGTGGACCACGTGGTCGAGGACCTCCCCGGCGACGGGCTCGGGCTGGCGATGCTCCTGCCGCTCATTTTCGTCGAAGACGACCCGCTCCACGTGGCCCGCATGACGAAAGCGGTGTGGGAGGCGGTCGAACGCAACAAGTCCACGCTCAAGGCGTGGGCCGGCACCTCGAGCGGTGTGCTCCGGGGCTGCCGCTTGCTCGTGCCGATCGGGGGCGGCGCCTCCGAGCTGGTCGAGGTCGTCTACGATCTCGAAGACGGCTTTCGTTCCGTGCGCGAGCGCACGATCGCACACGAGTCCGAGGTCGGCGCCGCCTTGCTCGTCGTCGTCGACGGCATCCTCCTCGAGCCCGCCGAGGCCGCGAACGTCGTCGCGGACCTCATCACGACCGTGCTCGCGGAAGCGCGCTACCGCCGCGAAATCGTCTTCGATTGGCAGAGCGTTTGCGACACACTCCTCGACGATGCCGCCCTGCTCGACGACCCGCATGGTCCCTCTGGTTCGCGCGCGTAGCTTCCCGGCGTGGGGGGCGCTCCTCGCGCTGGCCCTCGCGATCGCCGGCTGCCGTCCCTCGGTGAGCCCCGAGCCGTGGGAGCCTTCTTCGACGCTCCGCTTCCGCTTCACGGCCGTCGACGGCCGCTTGCTCGAGCAGGAGCCGCCCGGCGGAAAGAGCCTCGTCGTGCTCTTCGCCGCGAGCGACGACTTGCGCAGCCTCGCGCAGATCGAGCTCTACGAGCGCGAAGCCCGCACGTTCACGAACCCTCCGCGCTGCATCGTCGTGGCGATGGACCGCGCGGACGCGTGGCCGCTCGTGCGCCTCTTTGCCGATCGCATGAAGCCGCTCTGCGCCGTGGTGCACGCGACCGAAGACTTGCGCGAAGACGGCGGACCCTTCGCGCCGGTCCAGTGGGTGCCGAGCGCGATCGTCTACGATCCCCTCGGCCACGAGGTGCTGCGGAGTCCGGGCGGAGCGAGCGGCGAGGCGATCGCGAAGGCCGCGCGCGCGCGCTGAGCGTGGCTTCAGCGAAAGAGCTTCACGAGCTCGGGCTTCACGACCTTGCCGAGCGCGTTTCGTGGCACGTCGTTCACGAAGAGCCAGCGCCGTGGAAGCTTGTAGGGTGCAAGCTCTTCCTCGAGGAAGGCGCCGAGCTCGGCCGCGGTGGGCGTGGTGCCCTCGGCCCCGATGATCGCCGCGGCGACGATTTGCCCGTAGGTCTCGCTCGGGAGCCCCACCACGGCGGCGTCGCGCACGCTCGGGTGACGGCGGAGGGCCTCTTCGATTTCGATGGCGCTCAGCTTGTACCCGGCGCTCTTCAGGATATCGACGCTCGTGCGTCCCAGGATTCGAACGCGACCGGCGTCGTCGAGGCGCACCGTGTCGCCGGTGCGAAAGAAGCGCTCGCCGCCGATCTCGAGGAACGACTCGGCGTTGGCCTCCGGTCGCTCGAAGTAACCCTCGAAGACGGTCGGACCGCCGATGAGGAGCTCCCCCTCCTGCGCGGCTGCGCCGTGCTCGTCCACCACGCGCGCGAGGACTCCCGCGAGCGGCCTTCCCACGCTGCCGGGCACGCGCTCGCCGTGGAGCGGATTGGTGAGCGCAACGCCGAGCTCGGTCATGCCGAAGCGCTCGAGCGGGTAGGCTCCCGTGTGCGTCGCCCAGCGATTTCCCAGGGAGACGGGGAGCGCTGCGCTGCCGCTCACGCACAGGCGCATCGCGCGGAGGTGCGCGGAAGCCGCGACGCGATCGCCTTCCGTCATGGCGTCCAGGGCGTCGACGAGGCGCGCGACCATCGTGGGCACGCCCATGAAGACCGTGGCGTGGGCGCAAGCCTGGAGGACCGCGTTCGCCTCGAAGGCCGCGTGCATCTCGACCACGCCGCCGACGCGGAGGACGTTGAGCATCGCGATGGCGAGGCCGTGGATGTGGTGCAGCGGGAGCGCGTGCACGAGGACGTCCGAAGACGACATGCCCCACGCCTCGGCGAGGGCCGCGAGCTGGGCCTCGAGCTGCCCGTGCTGGAGGATCACGCCCTTGGGCTTGCCCGTCGTGCCCGAGGTGTACATCTGGAGCGCCCGCTCGTGTGCGGCGGGGCGTGCTTCCATGGCCTTCGTCGTGAAGCCACCGGCAGCCTCGCCCTCGTGCACGGTTCGCCAGGGAACGAGCGGTACGGCCCCCGCGCTCTCGCGCGCCGCCGCTTCGTGGAGCTCCGAGCATACGATCACGCGCGGCCGCGCGTCGGCGACGAGCATCGTGCGCTCTTTCGGCGGGTGCAGGTGTGTCAGCACGAGGACCGTGGCGCGCGCGCGCCAGGCGCCCAAGAGCGTCGCGACGAAGGCCGGTCCCGGCTCGAAGAGCATCGCCACGCGGTCGCCGGGCTCCACGCCATGGTCGCGCGTGAGCACGGTGGCCACGCCCGCCGAACGCTGCGCGAGCTCGCCGTACGAGGTCGTCTCGCCGCTCGGGCTACGCAGCGCGGTCGCGTGCGGCGGCTGCGCGAGGATCGCGTCGAGGATCGTGGCCATGGCCGGGTCTTACCAGGGGAGGGCCCGAAGCGCGAAGCGCCCCGTCTCTCCTGGGACGAGGCGCTTCTTCGGGCGGAGCCGTGCGTGCCGCGAAGGCTTCAGTTCGGCGGCGGCGAGGCGTCGTCGCGGGCGTCTTGGCGCGTGTGGCTGTCGCTTCCGGGGGCGGCTCCGTCGGGCAGCGTGAGCGGCGCGTAGCCTTCCTTGCGGTAATAGTAATACTGCTTGTAGTAGCTGTATTCGTGCTTGCGGAGGTCGACGGCGTTGAGCACGGCGCCGATGATGCGCGAGTCGACGTCCCAGAGGGTGCGAAGACCCTGGCGGGCGAGGGCGCGCGAGGTCTTGAAGGCGCGCGTCACGAAGATGGTGCCGTCGATGATCGTCGAGATGATCGCGGCGTCGGTCACGGCGACGAGCGGCGGCGAGTCGACGACGACGCGGTCGAACTTCTCGGAGAGCTCCTCGATGAAGCGCTTGAACGCCTCGGAGTGGAGGATATCGGCCGGGTTCGGGGGGATCGGGCCGGCGGGGATGGTCCACAGGTTCGGGACGATCGACGGCTTCGCGACCTCGTCGACGGAGGCTTGGCCGATGAGCACGTTCGTGACGCCGGCGTCGCCCACGCGATCGAAGATGCGGTGCAGGCGCGGGCGGCGCAGGTCGCAGTCGACCATGACGACGCGCTGGCCGCTCTGGGCCATGGCGATCGCCATCGAGCACGCGACCGTGGTCTTGCCCTCACCGGGCACCGAGCTCGTGACGAGGATCTTCTTGTACGGCTTGTCCGGGTTCATGAAGAGGACGTTCGTGCGGATGGCACGTGCGGCCTCGGCGATGCCCGAGAGCGGGCGCTCGTGGACGACGAGCTCGGGCGGGAGCTGGCGGTCCTCGGTCGTCAGCGCGCGGCGGCGCTTGCTCGCCTCTTTCTTCTCTTTCGCACGGCGACGGTAATACGAATAATAGCCGCCGGATTCCGAGCCGGGGCCGAGCTCCGGCAGGAGGCCCAAGAACGAGACGGCGAGCTTGGTCTCGACGTCGTCGGGGGTCTTGAGGGAGACGTCGAGCTGCTCGCGGAGGTAGGCGAAGCCCGCGCCGAAGAGCAGGCCGAAGACGACGCCGAGCGCGAGGTTCACGAACGTACGCGGGCGCACGGGCGCGCGCGGCTCGACGGGCGGGTCGGCCAAGCGCGCGTTGTTGACGCGCAGCATGCGCTGGAGATCGGCCTCTTTCGTGCGCTCGAGGAGCAGCGAGAAGAGCTTCTCGTTGTTCTCGCGGTCGCGGTCGAGGCGGTGGTACTCGATCGCCTTCATGTTGAGGTCGACGGCGCGCTGGCGAGCCTCCTCGTAGAGCTTGCCCTTGCCGGACTCCTCGCGCTCGACGACGGCGAGGTCGCGCGAGACGGCGCCCTTGATGTTCTCGACCTCCGCGAGGAGGGCCTTGCGCTGCTCGTCGAGGCGCTCCTGGGCCTTGCGCACGAGCGGGTGATTCTCGCCCTTGTTCTCGGCGATGAGCTGCGCGCGCTCCGCCACGGCGTCGAGGAAGCCCTTGCGCACTTGCTGCAGGTAGGCGCTCTGAAGGAGCTCGGTCGCCGGGAGGCTGTCGGGCTTGTCGGAGGGGACCTTCTCGAGCTCGGCCTGGCGCGCCTTCAGCTCTTGGCGGCGCGTGCGGGTCTTCGTGAGCGCCTCGCTCAGATCCTGGAGCTCGACGCGCAGCATGTTCGACGCCTCGTTGATCGAGAGGCTCGGCAGGCTGTTCTTCTCTTTGAAGTCGTGGAGCTTGTTCTCGGTCGACTCGAGCTCGTGGCGGAGCGCGTCGACTTGGCCGTTGAGCCACGTGAGCGCTTCGCTCGTCTGACCCACGGAGCCGTCGAGGTTCTTCTGCAGGTAGACTTTGACGAGGGTCTCGCAGAGGAGCCGGGCGCGCTTCGGGTCCTTGTCTTCGAATTTCACGTAGACGAGGCGGCTGTTCTTCACGGGCTCGACGGTCACGCGCTTGCGCAGCACGGCCGCGAGGTCGTCGACGCCGAAGGGGCGGCCGGTCTTGGGCGGGACCTTCGGGAGGAAGTCCGGGTCGCTCATGAGGCCGAGGGTCTGAATGACCCGGCGCATGATTTCGTCCGAAACGAGGAGCTTGTATTGGGTCTCGAAGAACTCGCGGTGGTCCCAGTACGACGAGTAGTTCGGGCTGAGATTCGCGCCTTTTTCGCCGAGCGGGCGGATCGGGTTCGGGTCGAATTCGACGAGCGCCGTGGCTTGGTACGCGACCTCGGCCGTGCGGTTGTACGTCACCGCCACGCCGACCGAGAGAATCAGCGTGGAGAGGATGATCGCCCAGTGCTTGCGGAAGGTCTTCCAGAGGCGCAACGCGCCCGAGGCGGCGTCTTCGGCGAGCGTCGTCGGGGCGGGGGAGGTACGGAGCGTGGGTTCGGCCATGGGGACTGCGCAGCGAGCGTTTCGGCGAAGGCTCGAAGCGCGAAGGCATGGCACGGACCTTGGCCGCGTTCAAGGCCCCGGGCCGCAAAACGTTCTGGAATTCAGCGCAATCGAAGGAGGCCGAGCGCGTGGCGGTGGACCGGCGCGGAGCGATGCCCGGCGCCCACGAGCGGCACCACGCCGCGGAGGGCCCACGGGGCGAGGCGCTCTTTGTGTGCCGCTGCGACCTCGGGCCAGTGGGTCATGAGGCTCGCCTCGAGCGGCCAGAGCAGAATCGGCGGGGCCTCGCCCGGGTCGCGGGCGGCGTTCGTCACCACGTCACCCACGGCGCGTACGTCGTCGCGCACGGCGAAACGCAGGGCTTGGAACGCGCGCGTCTCCGCGTCGACGAGGAAGGCTCCGCGCTCACGGTCCAGGGCGACCATGCGGCAGGTGGCGAGGTCTCCCTCGGAAGAGCGTACGCCGTGCGCGCGCAGGTCGAGGGCCACGTCGAGACCGAGCGCGAGCTTCTCGCGGTCCGCTTCGTCGAGGGCTTTGGCCCACTCCTCCAGGACCACGAGCGCGGGGCGACCGTCGAGGCTTTGCACGGTGCCGGCCACGCCCGCGGTGACGATCATGGCCGGGCCCTGCGCGCGCCCGAGCGGCTCGGCAAAACCCTCGGCGAAGGTCGGGTCGTCGCAATAGACGCCCACGGCGCCGCCCTCGATGAGCTCGTGGCCGATCGCCAGGGGCCAGGCGTTCGGCACGTCGTGCATGGCAAAGCCCGCGAAGGCCGCGCAGCGCTCGGCGACGGCAAAGGCGACGCGATCGACGTCGAGCGACGAGGCGTCCGCGAACATCAGCATGCCGAGGGGGCCGGGGATCATCGGCAGGTCGAGGCGGTTCGTCTTGGGATCGCAGCGCCACGGCAAAAAGCGCGCTTTCGGTGCTGTCGCCGCGTGAACTACGAAGCGCGGGAGCTCGAGGCCTGGCAGCGGGAGGCCGAGCGAGGGCACCGGGATGACGAGCGTGGTCGCTCCGCCGTGGCGACGCTCCAGCTCGCGCGCAAGGGTGGCGGCGTGCGTGCGGAACGCGCCGTCGACGAAGGCGAGCAGCAAGTGCGCCGGCGCTCCGTCGAGGGCGACGGCGAGGGCGCTCGAAGCGTCGTCGAGGGCGTCGAGGGCGCTTCGCTGAAAGGAGACGGCTCGGGACCAGCGCACCTTGCAAGCGTAGGGCGAAACGAGCCGGTGGGCCACGAATCCGGGGTTTCGGAGCACGAGGGGTCCACGTAACCTCCGCGTGTGGAGGCTTGGCGATGAACGCACCGCTCAGAGACGCGATCCCTCAGTTGCACGACTACCTCGAGGGCGCAGCCGCGCGGCTGCCTGAGAAGGTGGCGCTGGTCGTGGGCGACGAACGCATCACGTACGCGGCGTGGAACGCGGCGGCCAACCGGCTCGCGGCGGCGCTCGTGGCGGGCGGGGTCGAGCGCGGCGATCGCGTCGTGGTCTTCGGCGACAACACCACCTTCACGTGCATCGCGTTCTGGGCGGTGCTGAAGGCGAACGCGGTCGTCTCGGTGATCAACGCGCAGACGAAGCTCGACAAGCTCGCGTATTACCTCAATGACTGCCGCGCGAAGGCGATGGTCACGGACGCGCACCTCGAGCGCGTGTGGCGCCCGGCCCTCGAGCGCACCGCGCACCTCGCGACGACCATCGTCTCCGGCGAAGGCGTGCAGCGCGAAGGAACGGTGATTCCCTGGGAGGAAGCGCTCGCTCCGCACCGCGGCGATGCGCCCCCCGTACGCCGCAACCTCGACGTCGACCTCGCCTCGATCCTCTACACCTCGGGCAGCACGGGCGACCCGAAGGGCGTCATGCTCACGCACCGCAACATGCTCACGGCGGCGACGAGCATCTCGACCTACCTCGGGGTGCGCGAAGACGAGGTCATTTTGAACGTGCTCCCGCTCGCGTTCGACTACGGCCTCTACCAAATGATCATGGCGGTACGCCTCGGCGCGCGCCTCGTGCTCGAGCGCTCGTTCACGTACCCGGCGCAGGTGCTGAAGCGGGTCGTCGACGAGAAGGTCACGGGCTTTCCCGGCGTGCCGACCATCTTCTCGATCCTCGCCGAGCTGAAGCAGCGGCAAGCGCTGGATTTCTCGGGCATTCGCTACGTGACGAACACGGCGGCGGCGCTACCCGTGAAGCACATCACGGTGCTGAAGGAGATCTTCCCGGAGGCGCGCATCTTCTCGATGTACGGCCTCACCGAGTGCAAGCGCTGCACGTACCTCCCGCCGGAAGATCTCGACCGCAAGCCGACGAGCGTGGGCATCGCGATCCCCAACACGGAGCTCTGGATCGTCGACGAGAACGGCGAGAAGGTCGGCCCGCACACGGTGGGGCAGCTCGTGATTCGCGGCGCCACGGTGATGAAGGGCTACTGGGAGAAGCCGGAGTCGACCGCGAAGAAGCTCAAGCCTGGCCCGGTGCCTGGCGAGCAGGTTCTCTACACGGGCGACTACTGCAAGCTCGACGACGAGGGGCACCTCTACTTCGTCGGCCGCATGGACGACGTCATCAAGTCCCGCGGCGAGAAGGTCGCGCCGAAGGAGGTCGAGAATGTACTCTACAACCTTCAGGGCGTGCGCGACGCGGCGGTGATCGGCGTCGACGACGAGGTGCTCGGGCAAGCCGTGAAGGCGTTCCTCGTGCTCGAGGAGAGCGTGACCTTCACCGATCGTGACATCATTCGCCACTGCCAGGCGCATCTCGAGGCGTTCATGGTGCCGAAGCACGTGGCCTTCGTGCCCGACCTCCCGAAGACCGACACGGGCAAGATCAAGAAGACCGATTTGCGCTAGGGCGCCGCTTCCGTGCTCGACCTCGACCGCCTCCGCCGCATCCACCCGCGCCAGCCGCCGTGGGGCCAGATGCTCATCGCGAACCTCGGCTTGACGTGGGATTACCGCCTCCCGCGGCGCACGCGCATCGACGTGGAGGGCCTCGAGAATCTCCCGCGCGACCGGCGGGTGTTTCTCGCGATGAACCACACGGACCGCTACAACTACTGGCCGCTCCAGTACGTGCTCTACCGCCGCGGCCACGGGTTCACGGCGACGTGGGTCAAGGGGAAGTATTACGAGAACAATCTCCTCGGCTGGTTCATGGACCAGACGACGAACATTCCGCTTCCCTCGCGCGGCTACGTGCTCACGACCGAGTTCCGCAAAGACGCGGGCCGCGCCCCGACCGACGACGAATACCGTGTGCTGCGCGAGCTCGCGGGCCACGCTCCGACCGGTGAGCTGCCGCCGGCGATCGCCACCTTCGTGAGCCACCACGGCGGCGCGGGCTCGTTCGCGGCGTGGTTCAACGAGCTCTTCGACACGATGAGCGTCGAGGTGATGCGCATCACCCGCGAGGCCCTCGCGAACGACTACCACGTGCTCGTCTTTCCGCAGGGGACGCGCAGCAAGCGGCTCTCGCGCGGGCACACGGGCCTCGTGCAAGCGGCCCAGTACTTGGGCGTCGACATCGTGCCCATTGGCTGCAACGGCTGCGACGGCGTGTACCCGGGCGCGAGCCCGTTCGCGAAGGGCGGGCACGTCGTCTACCGCGTGGGCAAGCCGCTCGCCCTCGAAGGCCCCGAGCTCGGCGCGTTCCGCGTGAAGGAGCCCTTCGCGCCGCTCTCGGACCACGCGAGCGCCGCGCACGAGGCGAAGTTCCGCGCGGCGACCGACGTCGTGATGAACGCGATCGACGCGCTCCTCGACGACGAGTACCGCTTCGGCGCGGAGCAGGCTTCGGACGGCGTGCAGGGCGTGCGCCGCTTCGTCTGAGCGAGGCCCTCCGCAGAGCGACCTCCGCTGCGCGTGCGAGGAGAGAGCGCGCGCGAGGAGTCCCCTTCGGTCATGAGGGCGTCGCGCGGGTGGAGGAATCCGCCGCCATGGATTCATGCCGGCGGTGACCGCACGAATGCGCGGCTGTGCTGTTGACACCCACACGGTGCGAAGGCTACGCGCGGCCCGTTCGCCGTGGCGCGGCCACCGCGGGCTCTTCTTCTCCTCCCGCTTCGAGCCAACGTGATCCCTTCGCCTGCGCGCG
>CAIOHM010000524.1 GCA_903858055.1 uncultured delta proteobacterium | reverse complement strand
TGTAACGAACCAACGTTCGTTTGAATCACGAGAGCCATGTTGTTTTCTCCTTCTTGGAGATGGGTTTCGGCTCGCGCCCGAGGGCGTCTGCCGAGGTCGTCGCT
Source organism: uncultured delta proteobacterium (assembly GCA_903858055.1). Classification (GTDB taxonomy): domain Bacteria; phylum Myxococcota_A; class Polyangia; order Polyangiales; family Polyangiaceae; genus CAIQDA01. The sequence goes on along the minus strand of CAIOHM010000524.1, from coordinate 6,054 downwards.
TCTTGCGGCGCCTTGCAGGTTCCAAGAACGGCCCCCGGCGGGAACCTTGAGTTCACACGAGACTTTTTTTCAAAAGGCTGCTTTTTTCCGAGCGATGTCACTCCACTTCGTGAAGTACCACGCGCTCGGCAACGACTACCTCGTGCTCGATCCCTCGCGCGGCGGGGGCGCTGAAGCACCGAGCGCAGCGCGCGTCGTGGCGATTTGCGATCGCCACCGCGGTGTGGGGAGCGACGGCATCCTCTACGGTCCCGAGCGTGACGCGCAGGGGCGCCTGGCGTTGCGCATCTTCAACCCCGACGGGAGCGAGGCGGAGAAGAGCGGGAACGGCATTCGCATCTTCGCCCACGCGCTGCGGGCGGCGGGCCACGTGGACGGGCCCTTCGACCTCGCGGTGGGGGGTGGCGTCGTCGCGGTGTCGTTCCCCGGCGCCGACGTGGTCCGCGTGGCCATGGGCGTGCCGAGCTTCGAGAGCAGCGCCTTGCCCATGACGGGACCCGCGCGGTCCGTGCTCCGGGCCGCGCTCGAGGTCGCTGGCCGCACGCTCGAGGTGGGCTGCGTGAGCATGGGGAACCCGCACTGCGTCGTGGTCGACCGCGCGCCGACCGAGGAGACCGTGCGCGAGCTTGGGCCTTTGCTCGAGCACCACGAGGCGTTTCCGCGGCGGACGAACGTGCAGATCGCCGAGGTCGTCGATCGGGGCACGATCCGCATCGCCATCTGGGAGCGCGGGGCCGGGTTCACCACCGCCTCGGGGTCGAGCTCGTGCGCCGCGGCGGCGGTCCTTCGCGGTCGCGGTCTCGTGGACGACGACGTGACCGTACGGTGCGCGGGCGGCGACTTGCTCGTCCACTTCGACGCGCACGGCGTTGCTCACCTCGAGGGGCCCGTCGAGCGCGTGGCCGAGGGCGTGCTCGACACGAAGTGGCTGGAGCGACGCTAGGTTCCTGGTTTCCAGGACGTTTCCTGCGGCGCACAGCGGGGCAAAAGCGGGGTAAGCTCCCGCCCGATGTTCCTCCGCGATGGTGACCGTCGACGAAAGGCTCGCGTAGTCGCGGGCTGGACGATCGCGATGCTCTTCGCGACGATCGTGGTCTCGAGCTTCGCGATCTTCATCCTCGGGCCGGCGGCGAAGGGCCCCGAGCCCGTGCTCTTGGTGCCGCACTGGACGCTCCTCGCAGCGGACGGCAGCGCCAAGCGCGAGCTCACGATCCCGGTGCACCTCGACGACGACGTCGCGCACGACACGACGTACCGCCTGCAGACCGAGATCGCGATCCCGACCGGATTCCGGGGTCAGTCGCTCACCTTCTCGATGCCCCGCATCCAGGCCTACACGGAGCTCGAGGTCGCCGGCCAGCCGATGCTGCGCCTCAACGAGATCTCCTCGGACGCCTACCGCGTGGCGGGCCCGCACCGGTGGCGCATCCCCGCGACGCTCACGAACGGTTCCTCGCTCGCGCTCGTGGTCTCCGTTCGCCACCGCTGGTCGCAGTCGGCGTGGCTCGACGTCGTGCCGCGCCTCTCGGCCACGCCCGCGGGCGACGCGACCGAGCGCAGCCAAGAGACGTTCAACACGCTCACGGCGAGCGCCGCGTTGAACACGTCGATCGGCTGCGCCTTCGTCTACGGCATCCTGTTCCTCTTCGATCGTCGGCAGCGCGCGCACGGCTGGTTCGCGCTCGAGGCCATCGGCGGTGCGTTCTCGCCGCTCTTCGAGCTGGGCCTCGCCGAGCAGCTCTTCGGGCCCGCCGACTCGGCGCTGCTCGTCTTGATGCTCAACCTCGCGATGGTCGCGAGCGTGCACTTCAGCCACGCCCAGTTCCGTGCGGCCGACCCGCCGCGATTCGTCATCCCCGTCTTCACGGTCGTCGCGGTCTCGTGCATCGTCGTCGGTGGCCGCTACGAGATGACGAAGCTGCTCGCGCCCGTGAGCGTCATCGCGGTCGCGATCAACATCGTCTACCAAGTGCGCTTGGCGCTCATCGCGCTGCAGCAGGAAAAGCAGCGCGTGCGCGCCGTGAGCCTGCTCATCTCGTGGATGGTGCTCGGGGTCTCTGCGATCCCGGACTTCTTCTCCTGGAGCGGCTACGGCGAGCTCCTCGGCGGCACCCACACGGCGGCCGTGGGCATTTGGTTCATCTCCGTGCTCCAGGCCGCGCTCCTCTCGTGGGACCACGCGCTCACGCTTGCGCGCGCCGACCGCCTCAATCGTCAGCTCAAGGAGCGCGTGCGCGAACTCGAAGAGCGCAAGCGTGAAGCCGAAGACCGCCGCCAAGAGGTCGACCTCCTCAACGACGAGCTCCGGCGCCAAATGGCGTCGCGCTCCGAGCAGCTCGCCGGTGCCCTCTCGCGCCTCGCGCAGCAGGCGCATCGCTCGCTCTCGCTTCAGCCAGGCGCGCGCGTCGACGGGCGCTACGAGGTCATCCGCGAGCTCGGCAGCGGCGCGATGGGCGCCGTCTACGAAGTCGTTCGCCTCGTCGACGGCATGCGCCTGGCCATGAAGGTCCTCACGACCTCGGGGAACAACCTCGAGCTCGCGCGCTTCGCCCGCGAGGCGCAGATCTTCGCGACCCTGCACCACCCGAACGTCGTCGGCATCGTCGACGTCGAGGTCTCCGCCGACGGGCAGTTCTACTTGGTGACCGAGCTCGTGAACGGCGACCCGCTCCGCAACCTGCGCCATCGCTTCGGCGATCGTCGCTGGGGCCTCGAAATCCTCGGTCAGGTCGCCGAGGGGCTCATGGCCATTCATCGCTCGGGCGTCGTGCACCGCGATCTGAAGCCCGGCAACGTGCTCATCGACGAGCGCAACGGGCGCCCCGTGGCGAAGATCGCCGACTTCGGCATCTCGACGATCCGCAGCGACGAGTCGGATCCCGAGTGGGCGCGCACCCACGCCGGCGCGCGCGCGCGCACGGCACCGACCGAGCACCCCACCGTCGTCGAAGCGCGGACGCCGACCTCTACGCCGCAGATGAGCGACTTGACCGCGACGGGGATGCTCATGGGCACGCCGCGCTACATGGCGCCCGAACTCGTCGACGGCGCCAAGTACGCGATGCCCTCGTCGGACGTCTTCTCCTTCGGCGTGATGGCCTACGAGGTGCTGAGCGGGGACATGCCGTACCTCGAGCCGCCGGCGCAGGCACGCCTCGACGGGCGCATGCTGGCCGCGCCCGTGTCCCTCCGAAAGCGCTGCCCCGACCTCGACCCGCACGTCGCCGACCTCGTCGACGAGGCGGCGTCGCTCGACCCCGCGGTGCGGCCCACGGTCGCCGAGCTCGTGCAAGTCCTCCGGCGCGCGAGCCAAGTCATCCGCGCCGCCGGCTGACGCGAGGCGCTCAGCGCGCGCCGTGAGGACGCGGCCAGGGCGAGTCCTCGCGCAGCTCGTCGATCGCCCTTCGCCCGAAGATTTCCGAGAGGCCGAGCGCGTCGCGGGCGATGCGAAGGATCTCCGCGCCGGTCGTCGTGGGCGCGTAATCCATCGTGCGGGCCCCCACCTGGAGGAAGCGCCGGTCGAGGGGCGCGAGGGTCGGCAGGCGACCGGCGGCGAGATCGACGCGGGCCCGGTGGTAGGGGCTCGTCACGAAGAGCATCGTGCGCGTGGCCAAGTACGGGTTCACGAGCAAGAAGCGATCGAGCGCCGCGAGCTCCTCGGTCGTGGTGCGCACGCGCCCGGCGACGAGCACCGCGCGGAGGCAGGCGCCGCCCCGCTGCGTGACCCGATCGACCAGCAGCGGTCCCCACGCGCGGCCGCTCACGTCTTCGACCTCGTCGTCGTCACCGACGAGGACGGTGAGCCGCTCGCGCCGGTTCTTGCAAAGGCCCTCGAGCGCCTCGAGGCGCCGATCGGCGTCCGCCGCCCCCGCCAACAGCACGACCGTCGTCCCTTCGGGCACGCCCGCGGGCGTGAGCGTCGCGCCGCGCCGCTGGAGCGCAGGTGACGCGACGACGAGGAAAACACCGAGCGCCGCGAGCCCTTTGCCGATGCCCTCGAGACCGATGACCGTTCGCCTTGCACCCACGCTCGACAACTCCTCGGCCGAACACTAGCGAACTCCCGTGGCCTCCGAATCCCGCTTTTCGCCGAAACCCTCGTGGCTCAAGGTGCGCGCCCCCGGCGGCGAGCGCTACACGGAGCTCAAAGAGACCTTTCGCACGCTCGACCTCCACACGGTTTGCGAGGAGGCCCGCTGCCCGAACGTCGGCGAGTGCTGGAGCGAAGGCACGGCGACCGTCATGCTCCTCGGGGACACCTGCACGCGTGCGTGCCGCTTTTGTGCGGTGACGAGCGGCAATCCGCGCGGCGCGGTCGATTCGCGCGAGCCGGAGCACGTGGCGCGCGCCATCGCGAAAATGGGCCTCCAATACGTCGTCATGACGATGGTCGATCGGGACGACATCCTCGACGGTGGGGCCTCCCACGTCGCGCGCACCGTGCGTCGCCTCCGCGATCTTCGCCCGGATATCCTGGTCGAGACCCTCGTCGGAGACTTCGGCGGGCGCCTCGATTACGTGAGCGAGCTCCTCGACTCCGAGCCTCACGTCTTCGCGCACAACATCGAGGTCGTCGAGCGCCTCCAGCGTACGGTCCGCGACGTGCGTTGCTCGTACGAGCAGTCGCTCAAGGTCCTCGCGCACGCGAAGAAGCGCCGCCCGGAGGGGCTCACGAAGAGCTCGATCATGGTGGGCATCGGCGAGACGGACGACGAGGTGCTCGTCTGCATGGCCGACCTCAAGAAGGCCGGCGTCGACCTGCTCACCATCGGGCAATACTTGCGTCCTACACCGAAGCACTTGCCCGTCGAGCGTTTCGTCACGCCTGAGCAGTTCGAACGCTTCGCGGAGGAAGGTCGCAAGCTCGGTTTTGCCTACGTCGCGTCCGCGCCGCTCGTCCGCTCGAGCTACAAGGCCGCGGAGGTCTTCGTGCGCAGCGTGCTTCGCCCGAACGACCCGGTGGGCGCCGCGAAGCTGCTCGCCGAACGCGCCGCGGAGGCGCAGGCCCGCGCGGAGGCGATGGCGGGAGGCGAGACCGTACCGACGACGAGCGAGCTCGCGGCGCGCATCACCGGCGCGCTCATCCCCGCCGAGTCGTTGCTCCGGCGCTGAAATCGGGAGACGTGCGCAGGAAGTCGCGCGCTTTTCTCGGAGGGGCGTACACTCGAAGGCGATGTCTCTGCGCATCGACCAAGACCACGCCCGCTTCCGCAACATCGTTCGCGGCAAGATTCGTCAGAATCTGAAGCGCTACGTTTCTTCCGGCGAGCTCATCGGCCGGAAAGGCAAGGACACGGTTTCGATTCCCGTGCCGCAGATCGAGCTCCCGCGATTCCGCTTCGACGACCGTCAGAAGGGCGGCGCGGGGCAGGGGGACGGCCAGCCCGGCGACCCCGTGGGCGGTGGCGGCGATCCGCAAGAGGGCGAGGGCGGCAAGCAGGCGGGGAAAGACGGCGGGCAGCACACGCTCGAGGTCGACGTCACCCTCGACGAGCTCGCGGACATCCTCGGCGAGGAGCTCCAGCTCCCGCACATCGAGAACCGCGGCAAGGCCAAGATCGTCAACGTCAAGGACCGCTACACGGGCATTCGCAAGGTCGGGCCCGAGTCGCTGAAGAGCTTCAAGCGCACGTACCGCGAGGCGCTCAAGAGGCAGATCGCGTCGAGCAGCTACGACGCGAAGCGGCCCATCGTCGTCCCGATCAAGGAAGACAAGCGCTACCGCTCCTGGAACGAGGTGCAGGAGCCGGTCGCGAACGCGGTCATCATTTACATGATGGACGTCTCCGGCTCGATGGGCGACGAGCAGAAGGAGATCGTGCGCATCGAGTCGTTCTGGATCGATGCGTGGCTTCAGCGCCAATACAAGGGCCTCGAGTCGCGCTTCATCGTTCACGACGCCACCGCGCGCGAGGTCGATCGCGACACGTTCTTCCGCACGCGCGAGTCCGGCGGCACGATGATCTCGAGCGCCTACAAGCTCTGCGCGAAGATGATCGAAGACGAGTACCCGGCCGACGAGTGGAACATCTACCCGTTCCACTTCAGCGACGG
>CAIOHM010000523.1 GCA_903858055.1 uncultured delta proteobacterium | reverse complement strand
CACGGGTCGGGCACGGTCACGCTGGAGCTCCTGCAGGCGCGCGGCCATCTTGCGCGCGTGCATCGGGTCGACGCGCGTGTCGCTCTCGGCAGTCGTGAAGAGCATGGACGGGTAACGCGCCGCCTTCGCCTGATGGTACGGCGAGTAGGCGTAGAGCCACTGGAAATCGCGCTCGATCGCAGGGTCGCCGTACTCGGGGATCCACAGCTTCGCGATGCGGTAGAGCGGGTAGCGGATCATGTCCGTGAGCGGCACCATGCTGAGGCCCACACGGAAGAGCGAGGGCGCCTGCGAGACCGCGGTCGCCACGAGGAGCCCGCCGTTGGAGCCGCCCATGGCGACGAGGTGGTCCGTGTCGGTGGTGCCGTCGCCGACGAGCGCGCGCGCGCACGCGAGGTAGTCGTCGAAGACGTTCTGCTTCTTGTCGCGCATGCCGGCTTGGTGCCACGCCTCGCCAAACTCGCTCCCGCCCCGCAAAATCGCTTGTGCCCATACGCCGCCCGAGAGCGCCACGGCGAGCGCGCGCGACGAGAAGCTCGGCGGCACCGGCACGTTGAAGCCGCCGTAGCCGTAGAGCACGGTCGTGTGCGGACCCGGGCCGAGCTCTGCGCGACGCACGACGAAGAGCGGCACCTCGGTGCCGTCGGCCGACCGCACGATGCGCTTCTCGGTCACGATCTCGGGCAGCGGCCGCGCGAGCTCGACCCCTTGCCACTTCGTGAGATCGCCGCCCTTCATGTCGACGCGGTAGACCGCCGGAGCGCTACCAAACGAGGAGAAATGCAGGATGCCGCTCTCGGCCTCGTCGGTCTCCGCGAGCGAAGCGTTGCCGAACGTTGGCAGCTTCACGTCACGTTCACCGGAGCCGTCGCGCTCCACGATGCTGACGCGCGACGCGGCGCCTTCGAAGCGGTGAAGGAGGAAGCGCCCCCCTACCCTCGTCACGTGCGTGAGCGCCGCGGCGCCCTCGGGGATGATCACGCGCGCCTTCTCGAGGCTCGGCTTCGCGTAGTCGACGGCGATCAGTTTGCCGTTGGGCGCGCCGTCGGTCGTGCGCAGGTAGAGCGCGTCTTCGGCGACGACCGGCTCGTAGATGGTCTCTTTGCCTGCCGCCACGGCGACGAAGGCGCGGCCCTTCGCGTCCTTCGCTTTGCGATCCGCCAGGTAGACCTCCGTGCGCTGCCAGCCCATGTGCACGGTCACCACGAGGTAACGGCCGTCGGGGGAGACCTCGACGCTCGGGCTGTCGGTCTTGCCGCGCCCTTCGCCGAACACGAGGGCGTCGGCGGCGGCGTCGTTGCCGAGGCGGTGCTCGTACACCTTGCGGAAGTACTTCTCGTCACCGGCAGGCACCGTGCCCGGCACCGGGTAGCGCGTGTAATAGAAGCCCGTCTCGTCGGGCAGCCACGCGACCGAGGCGTAGCGCGTGAAGGGGATCTTCTCGCCGCCTTCGCTCACGCGGCCCTTGGCGTCGACGCGCGCGAGGTGCAGCACGGACTCTTCGCTGCCGCTCTCACTGAGACCGTACGCGACGACGTTGCCCTTCGGCGAAGCGACCCACCAATCGAGCGAGGTGGTGCCGTCTTTCGAGAGGCCGTTCACATCGACGACGGCGACCTCGTTCCCCTCGAAGCCCTCGCGCATGTAGAGCACGGGCTGCCGCTGCGCGCCGGTGCGCTTCGTGTAGAATACACGTAGCATGCCGTTCGCCTGCTTTTTCACGTCGGGCGCACCGATCGTGCCCGCCTCGAGGAGCCCGGTCACGGTCGCGTGGAGCACCTCGCGGTCGGCATTCGCGTCGAGCACCTGGCGCGTGAAGGCGTTCTGCGCGTCGGTCCACGCCGCGACCTCGGCCGAGTCTTTGTCTTCGAGCCAGCGGTACGGATCCTCGACGCGCGTGCCGAAGAGCTCCTCGCTCACCTCGAGCTTCTTCGACTCGGGAAACACGAGCGGACCGCGCGCGGCCGCCGTTGCGTTCGTCTGGCCCATGGGCGCCTTCGCAGGAGGGGTGCACGCCGCGAGACAAATCGCGGCGCAAACGAGAGACGTTCCGGTCCGCATCGCCTTCATCGGACGCTCACTTGACCTTGAGGTGCTTGCCGTCGTTCGCGATCGCCGCGAAGAAGTCGTTGCCCTTGTCGTCGACGACGATGAACGCGGGGAAGTCGACGACGTCGATCTTCCACACGGCCTCCATGCCGAGCTCCGCGTACTCGAGGACCTCGACCTTCTTGATGCAGTCTTGCGCGAGGCGCGCGGCGGGCCCGCCGATGCTGCCGAGGTAGAAGCCGCCGTGCTGCGCGCACGACTCGGTGACGGCCTTGCTGCGGTTGCCCTTCGCGAGCATCACGAGCGAGCCTCCGGCGGCCTGGAACTCCTTCACGTAGGCGTCCATGCGGCCCGCCGTCGTGGGGCCGAACGAGCCGCTCGCCATGCCCGCGGGGGTCTTCGCGGGCCCGGCGTAATACACCGCATGGTCTTTGAAATACTGCGGCAAGCCCTCGCCGCGGTCGAGGCGCTCCTTGAGCTTCGCGTGGGCGATGTCGCGCGCGACGATGAGCGAACCCGTGAGCGAGAGGCGGGTCTTCACCGGGTGCTTCGAGAGCTCGGCGCGGATTTCCGCCATCGGGCGGTTCAGGTCGATTTGAACCACCGCATCGGAGAGCTGCGAGGCCTTCGGCTCGGGCAGGTACTTCGCCGGGTCACGCTCGAGGGCCTCGAGGAAGACGCCGTCTTTCGTGATCTTGCCGAGGCACTGGCGGTCGGCGCTGCACGAGACCGCGATGGCGACGGGGCACGATGCGCCGTGGCGCGGCAGGCGGATGACGCGCACGTCGTGGCAGAAGTACTTGCCGCCGAACTGCGCGCCGATGCCGAGGTCGCGCGTGATTTGGAGGACCTTCTCCTCGAGCTCCACGTCGCGGATGCCGTGGCCGAGCTTCGAGCCCTTGGTCGGCAGGCGATCGAGGTAGCGCGCGGAGGCGTACTTGGCCGTCTTGAGCGCATACTCCGCGGAGGTACCGCCGATGACGATGGCGAGGTGGTACGGCGGGCAGGCCGCGGTGCCGAGCGCGGCGATCTTGTCGCGCAGGAACGCCTCGAGGCTCGCCGGGTTCAGGAGCGCCTTGGTCTCTTGGTAGAGGTAGCTCTTGTTGGCGGAGCCGCCGCCCTTCGCCATGAAGAGGAATTTGTAGGCATCGCCCTCGGTCGCGTAGAGCTCGATCTGCGCAGGGAGGTTCGTGCCCGTGTTGACCTCTTCGAACGTGTCGATCGGCGCGAGCTGCGAGTAGCGAAGGTTCGAGGTGGCGTAGGTGTCGTAGACGCCTCGCGCGATGGCCTCTTCGTCGCCGCCGCCGGTGAAGACCTGGCCGCCCTTCTTGCCCATGACGATGGCCGTTCCCGTGTCTTGGCACATGGGGAGCACGCCGCCCGCGGCGATGTTTGCATTCTTCAACAAATCCAGCGCCACGAAGCGATCGTTCGGTGAGGCTTCGGCGTCGTCGAGGATGTTGCGCAGCTGCTGGAGGTGCCCCGGGCGCAGGAGGTGGGCGATGTCGCGCATGGCCTCGCGTGTGAGGAGCGTCAGCGCCGCCGGTTCGACCTGGAGGAACGTGCGCCCGTTCGCCTCGAAGGTCGACACGCCCTCCTTGGTGAGCAGGCGATACGGGGTCGCGTCGTCGTGCGCGAGCGGCAGCATTTCGGTGAACGCAAAATCGGCCATAGGACTCTCCTCGGGTGCGCAGAGCCCTAGCCGATCTTCCGGTCGTCGCGGGCGCGCTCGTGCAGCGTCGGCGGCGCGGTGGGAATCCGTGCCTCTTGCCTCAGCGGCGCTCTGGCGCGAGGTCCGACGGGCGGAGCCCATGGCGACGACTCCGCCCCCCCCCCTTCCGCGGTGCGGCGGACGTACGCCAAAGCGTCGCGCTCGAACGCGAATCGCTCCACCGCTACGACGATTGAGAGCGTCCGAACGGGCGATCTGCGTCGCTCTCCCCGCGCGGCCCGCAAGCCCATCCGTCGCGAAGCGTCTGGAGCCGAGGCAACAGTTCTCGGTTGCTTCGCACGGCATGGCACTCAGCGTTCAGCGATTCCTCGGCCGCGATCGCGTGAGCGCCACTCCGCACTCTTTCGGTGCAGCCGACAACGAACAGCAGGACCACTCCTACTTTGGCGACTCGTTGGGTCATCGGTCAGCAAGCCTCCCGGTGTCAGGATGGAGAAACGCGTCTGTGCTCGCCGCGCTCGACGCCGTCTTCGCGAGGAGCCGGCTCGCGGCGTCGCAGGCGAAGTCCTGCACTTCCGACGTTGGGCGGTCCGCGTTCCGCGCCGATGCGAACGACGAGCAGGTCATGAGCACGACGAGCACCGTCGCCGCGATCAACGCGAGTTTGCGCCGAACCTCCCCACGCATCGGGCGGAACGTAGTCGCGCTCGCACGCACGGTCGAGGGGAGGCGCGGCGATCGAGACGGCGGCGAACGGCTCAATTGGAGTGCCCAGAGCGCCCCGTTACAAAACGTTGCCACATCTGCCGTACGTGGCTTCACTTCTTGTCACCGTCCTACTACGGAGCCGGTACGCGTATTTCCGCGCTTCGATTGAAGATCGTTCCACATTCGCCTATGTTCCACAGTATGCGGAACGCGACAGAAGACGGAACATCGCGGGCGCTCGAGTGCGTTCGGCGGCGCCTCCCGCCCGGGTGGTCCGCCACAGAGCGCGCGGGCAATCGCGAGCGTGCGCTGACGTTCCGCGCACCGGATCGCCGCCAGACCTCGTTTGCCATCCTCGCGCGCAAGGCCATGCAGCCGCGCGACGTCCGCCTGCTCGCTGCCGAGGAGCGCCCAGCGACGCTCGTGGTCGCACCCTATTTGGGGGAGCGCACGCGCGAGCTCCTTGCGGAGGCGGGCATCAGCTTCGCCGACGCAACGGGGAACGTGCGCATCGTCGCCAGTAGCCCGGCGATCTTCCTCGAAGGCGTCGGTTCGGAGCACGATCCCGAGCGGCAAGTGCGTCCGCTGCACAGCCTTCGCGGTGCCGCGGCAGGTCGGGTCGTGCGAGCGCTCTGCGAGTTTGCGCCGCCGTTCGGGGTGCGCACCTTGGCCGAGGGCAGCGCAACGCCGCTCGGAACCGTCTCGCGCGTCGTGAGCTTTCTCGAGACGGAGGCGCTGCTCACGCGCGACGAAAAGAAGCAGATTACCGCCGTCGACTGGGCGGCGCTCCTGAAGCGGTGGGCGAGCGATTACGGCGTCGCCACGAGCAACGTGATGCGTTCGTACCTCGAGCCACGCGGTCTTGGCGCGCTCTGGCCAAAGCTCGCGACGCTGCCTCGCTACGCGGCCACGAGCTCTGTCGCGGGGGCAGGAATCGCCCCGGCGCGCCTCGCGATGATCTACGTCGACGACGCGGAGGCGGCGGCGGAGGCGCTCGATCTCGTGGAGACCGAGGCGGGCGCGAACGTGTGGCTGCTCCAGCCCTTCGACGACGTGGTCTTCGAGCGGGCGCGACAGCGCGTCGTCGCGGCCGGAGATTCACAGACAACGCTCACGATCGTGTCGCACCCGCAAGCGGTGGTGGACCTGTTGAGCAGCCCGGGGCGCGGACCCCAAGAAGCCGAGTCGCTTTTGGAGAAGATGAAGACGACCCTCGAGGAGTGGCAGCGTGGCGCACGACCCTGAGTACATCGCCGCGCGCCGCGTGCTCCTCGATGCGCTCGGAGCGCTTGGTGCACACCGCAAGGCGGTCGTGCTCGTCGGGGCGCAGGCCATCTACCTGCACGTCGGAGCGGGAGATTTGAGCGTCGCGCCGTTCACGTCGGACGGCGATCTTGCGCTGAATCCCACGGTGCTCGACGACGAGCCCATCCTCGCCGAAGCGTTGCGCGCCGCAGGCTTCGACCTCGCGGTGAAGCCCGGAACATGGAGCCTCTCGGACGTGCAGATCGATCTGCTCGTGCCATCGAGCTTGGGCGGCCCGGGGCGTCGGAGCGCGCGTCTGGGCCCTCACGGTACCGACGTGGCGCGCAAGGCGAAGGGCCTCGAGGCGGCACTCGTCGACCACGCCGTGGTTCGACTCCCAGCGCTCGACGACGAGGATGCCCGCAGCTTCGAGGTCGCCGTGGCGGGCCTTGCCGCGCTCGTGGTGGCGAAGGTCCACAAACTCGCGGAGCGGGAGTCCGAGCCCGAGCGCTGGGCCGCGAAAGACGGTCTCGACGTGCTGCGAATTCTCCGTGCCGCGGACCTGCGCCACGTCGGCGACACACTATCCGAGCTGGCGTCGAACGCGATCGCGGGGGCGGTCACGCGCGAGGCGCGCGGCCACTTCGAACGACTCTTCGCGACGCGCTCGGGACATGGCGCAGCGATGGCCGTGCGGGCGACCGTGGGCCTCGAAGACGCGGCGACGATCGCGGTGTCGTGCGAGGCGCTCGCGAGGCGACTGCTCGCGGCGTGGCGCCAGGGGTGATGCGACGGCGGCCGCGCGGGAGCGATGGTTTCCCGTACACGACGGAAAGTCCGAAGTTGCCAAGTGGCGAAACGTCCGTGAGCCTTCTCCATCGCCCAGGTTGGCCGCCGCCCGGTCTCTCCGAATGCCGCCGCGGCCCCTCCGCACAGCCTGCCGCCGCGGCGCGCGCGCCACGACAACCAGGCGAACATGAGAAAAACCCGAGGCTTGCGCTTCGGGTTTCTCGTTCGTCAGCGGGTCAGGATTTCTCCGTCTCGCGCTGCGGTTGGCACACCCCGGAGGGGTCTATCGCAAACCAGGTGCGTGTTTCGTTTGGAGATTTTCAGGGTTCGAGAGGCGCGGCGGTTTGTGAGAAACGGGGGGGGCGTCGGCGGAGATGCGAAGCGCGACTTGCAGCGTTCGCGGGCGTCCGCGAGAACGATATGCGGTCATGGCACCGCGCACGGTCCAAGGGCCTCCAATACCGGCCCGAGGTCGACGCGCTGGGTATTGAAGGCGTCGACGTCCTCCACCCAAGCCAAGGCGCGGGCACCGTGCAGTATCTCACCGAGTGACGAGATGCGTAAATCGAACGACCGATGGGTCGCGAGGCGAAAGGTCACTTTCCCCTCGTGAGCAGCCACCAGGATGTGAAACCGATCCTCGTGCATCACCGAGGACTTTCTGAAGAAGCACTCTGCGTCGCTTTCCTCCCGCGGTCCGCAAGTCCATCCGCCGCGAAGCGACTGGAGCCGAGGTAACAGTTCTCGGTTGCTTCGCACGGCATGGCACTCAGCGTTCAGCGATTCCTCGGCCGCGATCGCGTGACCGCCACTCCGCACTCTTCCGGTGCAGCCGACAACGAACAGTAGGACCACTCCCACTTTGGCGACTCGTTGGGTCATCGGTCAGCAAGCCTCCCGGTGTCAGGATGGAGAAACGCGTCTGTGCTCGCCGCGCT
>CAIOHM010000522.1 GCA_903858055.1 uncultured delta proteobacterium | reverse complement strand
CGATCGTAGTCGCTCGTGGAAGCCTCGATCTGCTTGCGGATGGTCTCGACGCGACCCTTGATCTCGTCACCCTTGCCCGCGCCGTCGACGAGCGTCGTGTTGTCCTTGTCGATGACGATCTTCTTCGCGTGGCCGAGGTCCGCGAGGGTGGCCTGGTCGAGCTTGAGGCCGAGGTCGTCGCTGATGACGGTCGCGCCCGTGAGGATCGCGATGTCCTTGAGCATCTCCTTGCGGCGATCACCGAAGCCCGGCGCCTTCACGGCGGCGACCTTGAGGACACCACGGAGACGGTTGACGACGAGCGCCGCGAGGGCTTCGCCTTCGACGTCTTCGGCGATGATGAGGAGCGGGCGCGCGTCGCGGGCAACCTGCTCGAGAAGCGGCACGATGTCCGCGAGCGAGCCGATCTTCTTCTCCGTTACGAGGATGCGCGCGTCTTCGAGCTCGCAGGTCATCTTCTCGGGGTTCGTGACGAAGTACGGCGAGGCGTAACCGCGATCGAACTGCATGCCTTCGACGACCTCGAGGGTCGACTCGAGGCCCTTGCCCGTCTCGACGGTGATGACGCCTTCCTTGCCAACCTTCTCCATCGCGTCGGCGAGCATGTCGCCGATCGTCGTGTCGCCGTTCGCGCTGATGGTGCCGACTTGCGCGATGTGCGCGCGGTCACGCGTGGGGACGGCGATGGACTTGATGTGGCCCACGATCGCGCCGACGGCCGCGTCGATGCCACGCTTCAGGTCCATCGGGTTGTGGCCCGCCTCGACGAGCTTGAGGCCCTGCGAGTAGATCGCTTGGGCGAGGACCGTTGCGGTGGTCGTGCCGTCGCCCGCCTTGTCGCTCGTCTTCGAGGCGACCTCGCGCACCATCTGGGCGCCCATGTTCTCGAACTTGCCCTCGAGCTCGATCTCCTTCGCAACGGTCACGCCGTCTTTCGTGACGACCGGCGACCCGAAGGACTTCTCGATGACGACGTTGCGACCCTTCGGGCCGAGCGTGACCTTCACGGCGTCCGCGAGGCTGTTCACGCCGTTGAGGATCTGCTGACGCGCGCTGCGGCTGTAGGCAATCTGCTTCGCACCCATGGAATTTCTCTGAGCTCCGTGTTGTTGTCAGCACTCGACCCTGCCGAGTGCCAGGCGCCGCGAACCTACGCGGCAACGGCGATTCGTCAAGGACTCCGCGGGCGTTTTTTCCTCGTGCCGCGCAACGAAAAAAAAAAACGAGCAAGGGTTCCGAAGAACCACATGCTCGTTTTCGACGAGTGACCCCAGCGGGAATCGAACCCGCGTTACCGGCGTGAGAGGCCGATGTCCTAACCGCTAGACGATGGGGCCAGTAACGAAACAAATTGTCAGAGATGGCTGGGGGACTAGGATTCGAACCTAGATAGACGGCGCCAGAAACCGTCGTCCTGCCGTTAGACGATCCCCCAATCGACGGCGCTTACGCGCGTTGCCGACGAGGCCCGCGGTGTATGCCGCAGGCGCTCGAAGGTGTCAACCTTCTTTCGCGGAAAGAACGCTTTTCACCACGTAGGCCCCCACTTCCACGGTGGACTTCGGGGCGCCGCCCGCGAGATCCCCCGTGAGCACCCCCGCGCGCACGGTGGCGTCGACGGCCGCCTCGACCGCTGCGGCTTCCGCTTCGAGGCCGAGCGAGTGACGGAGCAGCATCGCGACCGAAAGGATGGTCCCAAGCGGGTTGGCGATCCCCTTCCCCGCGATGTCGGGCGCCGACCCATGGATCGGCTCGTAGAGCCCGGTCTTGCCGTCGCCCAGCGAGGCGGAGGGCATCATGCCCAGCGAGCCAACGAGCGCCGCGCCCTCGTCCGTGAGGATGTCGCCGAACATGTTCTCGGTCACCACCACGTCGAAGCTTGCCGCGTGCGTGAGCAGCTTCATCGCGCAGGAGTCGACGAGCTGGTGCTCGAGGGAGACGCCGGGGTTCTCCTTCGCGACACGCTCCGCCACCTCGCGCCAAAGGCGAGACGACTCGAGCACGTTCGCCTTGTCGACCGACGTCACCTTCGACCGGCGCGCCGCCGCCAAGCGGAACGCGAGGCGTACCACGCGCTCGATTTCGTACTCTTCATACGTCAGCGCGTCGAACGCACGGGCGCCGCGCTCCGTCTGGTCGCGCTTCTTCTCCCCGAAGTAGACGCCGCCGGTGAGCTCGCGCACGAAGACGAGGTCGACGTTCGCGAGGCGCTCGGGCCGGAGCGGCGAACGGTCCGTGAGCATTGGGTGAACCTTGACCGGTCGCAGGTTCGCCCAAAGCCCGAGCCCTTTTCGGAGCGCGAGCAGCCCCTTCTCGGGACGCATGTGCCCCGGGAGCGTGTCCCACTTCGGCCCGCCGACCGCGCCCAAGAGCACGGCATCCGATTGCTTGCAGGCTGCAAGGGTCCCGTCGGAGAGGGGCGCGCCGTGCACGTCGAGCGCGGCGCCACCGATGAGCTCGTCGACGAACGAAAACCGATGGCCGAAGCGCTCGCCGACGGCCTCGAGCACGCGTTTTCCCTCCGCCACGACCTCGGGACCAATCCCGTCACCACCCAAGAGAACGATCGTTGCCTGCATGTCTCAGCTTTCGAAGGTTGCCTCGTACGCCTGCACCAGGTGCATGCGCATGAGAATGTAACCGAGCTCGTCGACGCCCTCGATCAGGCACTGACGAGCGAAGGGCTCGACGGAGAAGAGCGCAACGCGATCGCCGAACACGAGCTTGCCATTTGGAAGGTCGACCTGGACCTTCGCCGTGGGGTTCGACTCGAGGAGCGCCACGAGCGCCGCGTGGTCGCCCTCGGCCAGCGGCAACGGGAGGATGCCGTTCTTGAGCGCGTTCTGCCGGAAGATGTCGGCGAACGACTTCGCGATCACCACGCGGTAGCCGTTCTGTGCGAGCGCCCAAGCCGCGTGCTCACGCGAGCTGCCGCAACCGAAGTTGCGCCCCGCGAGCAGAACCGGAGAGCCGGCATAGCGTGGGTCTTTCGTGGGAAAGCCCGGCTCCTTCGCCCAGTCTGCGAACAGCCCCTCCCCGATCCCGTCCTTCGTCGTGGCCTTGAGAAAGCGCGCGGGGATGATTTGATCCGTGTCGACGTCGTCGCGAACGACGGGGCACACGGTTCCCTCGAAAACGGTGAGGCCACTCATGCGAGGCTCCTCGGGTCCGTGATGACCCCAGTAACGGCCGCGGCCGCGGCGGTGCGTGGCGATGCGAGCAGCGTGCGCGCACCGGGCCCTTGGCGGCCCTCGAAGTTGCGGTTGCTCGTCGAGACGGAGACCTTGCCCGAAGCGACGTTGTCGCCGTTCATGCCGAGGCACATCGAGCAGCCCGGCTCACGCCACTCGGCGCCCGCCTCGAGGAAAATGCGGTCGAGCCCTTCGGCCTCCGCGGCCTTCTTGACCGCGCGCGACCCCGGGACGACCAAAGCCTGAACGCCCGCGGCGACGCGACGCCCCGCAAACACCTTCGCCGCCTCGCGCAAGTCCGACAGCCGCGCGTTGGTGCACGAACCGATGAAGACGACGTCGATGGGCTTGCCGACCATGGCGTCGTTCGCCGCGAAGCCCATGTACGCGAGCGCCTTCTCGAGGGCAGCGCGGTCGGACTTGTCGGCGAGCTCGGAAGGATCGGGCACGTGATCGCCGATGCCGATGCCCATGCTCGGCGTGGTGCCAAACGTGATCATCGGCGTGAGGCTCGCGGCGTCGATGCGCACGACGGAGTCGAAGCGCGCACCTTCGTCGGTCACGAGCGTGCGCCACTTCGCGAGCGCGCGGTCCCAGGCTTCGCCTTGGGGCGCGAACGGCTTCCCCGCAAGCCACGCGAACGTCGTCTCGTCCGGAGCGACCATGCCTGCGCGGGCGCCGGCCTCGATGCTCATGTTGCAGACGGTCATGCGCTCGTCCATCGAGAGCGCGCGAATGGCCTCGCCGCGGTACTCGATGACGTGGCCCGTAGCGCCGCCGACGCCGATTTTCGCGATGATCGCCAGGATCAAGTCCTTCGCGGTGACGCCTTCCGCGAGGCGGCCTTCGACCTCGATCGCCATGCTCTTCGGCTTGCGCTGGAGCAGGCACTGCGTCGCGAGCACGTGCTCCACTTCGCTCGTGCCGATGCCGAACGCGAGCGCACCGAACGCGCCGTGCGTCGCCGTGTGGCTGTCGCCGCAGACGATGGTGCTCCCCGGATGCGTGAGGCCGTTCTCGGGTCCGACGACGTGGACGATGCCCTGACGCTCGTGGCCCTCACCCCAAAGCTCGACGCCGAACTCTTTGCAGTTTGCAGCGAGCTGCGCGAGCTGCGCTTCGCCCTGCGCGTCGACCACGGTGAGCTTGTGCCGCGGAATGGTCGGGATGGAGTGATCCATCGTCGCCTTGGTGCGCTCGGGGCGGCGCACGCGCAGGCCCTTGGCGCGCAACCCCGAGAAGGCTTGCGGCGAGGTCACCTCGTGGACGAGGTGAAGGTCGATGTAGAGGATCGCCGGCGCATCATTCTCCTGCGAGACGACGTGAGCCTCCCAAATCTTCTCGAAAAGCGTGCGTGCCCTCACGAGACCGCTCCCCCTTGCTGCTGGACTTCCTGAGCGAGTCGCTCCTGACGATGGCTTCGAATCGGGCGACCGGCGACGACCTTGTTGAGGGCCTTCAGGTACGCCTTCGCGCTCGCCACGACGATGTCCGTGTCCGCGCCGTTGCCGTAGACCGTGGTGCCCTCGCCCTCGCGGACGCGCACGCTCACCTCACCGAGCGCGTCGATGCCCTCGGTGACCGCGTGCACTTGATACTCGAGCAGCGTGACCGGCGCGTCGAGGATCGCGTCGATGGCTTTGAACGCCGCGTCGACGGGGCCGCTGCCGACGATCGCCGACACCGCCACCGAGCCATCGGGGCGCGCCACACGCACGGTGGCCGTGGCGAGCCCTTGCGTACCGCAGCTCACCATGAGGTCGACGAGCTCGTAATCACCGCCGTCCGGC
Source organism: uncultured delta proteobacterium (assembly GCA_903858055.1). Taxonomy (GTDB): domain Bacteria; phylum Myxococcota_A; class Polyangia; order Polyangiales; family Polyangiaceae; genus CAIQDA01. The sequence continues at coordinate 257 of CAIOHM010000522.1, read as the reverse complement.
GACGCGTACGCGTCGTTGCAAATCGCTTCGAGGTCCGCGTCGGTGAGCGACTTCTTCTTGTCGGCCAGAGCCTTGAAGCGCTCGAAGACGCGATCGAGCGCCTCGCCCTCGTGCGCATGACCGAGCTCCGCGAGGCGCGTAGCCACGGCGTGGCGCCCCGAGTGCTTGCCGAGCACGAGCTGCGTCTTGCCGGCGCCCACGGACTCGGGCCGCATGATCTCGTAGGCGAGGCCGTTCTTCAGCATGCCGTCTTGGTG
>CAIOHM010000521.1 GCA_903858055.1 uncultured delta proteobacterium | reverse complement strand
TCCTCGCGCTCGTCGCGCTGACCCGGCCTGCGCAGGCCGACGTTCCGCGCGCGGTCCCGATGGTCTCCTACTGCGTGGGAGCGCTCGCCGAGTGCGCGCGTGCCGGGGCCACGTGGGCACCGCTCTCGCTTCGCGCGTCGCTCGAGAGCCAGCTGCCCAAGGGGAACGCGCCCGTCACGTTGCGCGGCGCGATCCCGAGCGGCGCGAACGCGACCACCGCCCGCGTGCAAGGGGGAAACAACACGAAGCGTGTCGGCGTGCTCGCCGGTGCCTCGCTCGTGGCCGCGGGCGACCGCCGTGCCTTCGCCCCCTTGTGGATCGAGCTTCCGCCCGGAGCGACGGATCTCCTCGTGCAAGTCGAGCGCGCGCCGGCCGTGACCATGTGGCCCTTCGTCGTGCACGTGGGGGCGACCGCGGCGCTCGCGGCCGACCTCGCGGCGCGCATCGTTCCTCCCGCGGCGCTCGTGTGCTGGGCGCTCGTGATCGCGCTGCTGCAGCTCCTCGGCGCGGTCGAGGCTCGCAACCGCCTCGGGTCGCTCCTCGTCGCGGGCACCTCCGCCGCATTTGCCGCGCGCACCTTCGTCATGCAGCGGCACTGGGTCGAGTGGTGGACCCTCGCCTCGGTGCGTGTCGGTCACGCGGTCGAGTACGCCTCGCTGCCGGTGGCGGTGATGTTCGTCGACGCCTTCTACCGCTGGGTGGCGGGTCTCGACGCGAAGGCGAACGCCACGCGGATCTACCAGGCCGTCGGCATGCTGCTCACGGTGCTTTGCTTCGTCGTCCCAATGGGCAGCGCGGGAGACTTGCCGCTCCTGCGCACGCTGCAAATCTTCGTGCTCTTGGGCGCGGGCCGCATCGTGTGGGCCGTGCGTGCAGCGCTCGCGCATGCGCACGCGAGCGAGAGGCCGCTCGTGGCCGGCGGCGTCGGCGCGCTCGTGGTCTCGGGCCTCGTTGACATTTACGTGTCGCAAACGACGAACGACTTCTTCCTCGGCGTCGGGTTCGTGGCGTGCGGGTTCATCGTCGAGACCATCTGCCAGGCGCTCATCGTCGCCAAGCGCAGCAGCCGCGCGCACGACCGCGTCGACGAGCTCGCGGGCGAGCTCGAGGCGAAGAACGTGAAGCTTCAGGAGTCGAACGAGGTCCTCGAGGCGGAGCTCGCCGAGCGTCGGCGCGTGCAAGGCGAGCTCGATCACGCCACCCAGCAATTGACGCACGCCGAGAACATGGCGACCCTGGGCATGCTCATGGCCGGCATCGCCCACGACCTCCGCAACCCGCTGAATTACGTGCAGAGTGCAGCGAGTCAGCTCGAGGAGTCCCTCGGCCCGCTCGCGGCGCCCGAGGAGCCGGCGCGCACGAAGGCCCTCGAGTCGGTCGCGACGGCGACCCGCTGGGTCCGCCAAGGCACGACCGTGATGGACGCCATCAGCCTCGCCATGCGCAACCAGTCGCGTGGTGGCAACGCAGACCTCGAGGTCGTGAACCTGCGCGAGGTCGTGGGCGAGGCGCTGCTCTTGTGCCGCTCGCGTACGTCGCTCTGCACCGTCGACGTGCAAATCACCGAAGCCGCGGTCTACGCCGATCCCACGGGGGTCGGGCAGATCGTGATGAACTTGGTCTCGAACGCCGCAGACGCCTTGATGGAGCGCCGCGAAGCGGATCGGTCGAGCCCCACGAAGATCCTCGTGCGCGCGAGCGCCACCGCGAGCGGCTTCGTGCTCGAGGTGCACGACAGCGGCGCGGGCATTCCCGAGTCCCTGCGCACGAAGATCCTCGAGCCGTTCTTCAGCACGAAGCCGCGCGGTCAAGGCACGGGCTTGGGCCTGGCGATCGTCCAGCGCGTGGTGCGCCAACACAACGCCACGCTGAGCGTCGAGCGCAGCGAGGTGCTGGGCGGCGCGCTCTTCCGCATGCGCTTCCCGGGGGGCGCGAGTTGAACGCGGCGCGGGTTCGTTCGGTCCTCGCGCGCCTGCTCCTGCTCCTTGCATCGGTTCTCGCAACGCCAGCGTTCGCGCAAGAGCTCCGGCTGCGCGAAGGGCTCGGCGAGATCGCCGCCGGGCCCCACGTGGCCTGGTGGCACGACCCCGCGGGCACGAAGGATCTCGCGGCCGTACGGGCGGTGGAGGCGTGGCACCTGGCGAGCGGCGAGACCGTCAACCTCGGCTTCGTGAAGGGGAGCCTCTGGGCGCGCCTGCACCTCGTGGACGAGCGCGCGGGCGGCGAAGGTCTCGTGGTCGCAGTGCCCTACGCCCCGATCGATCGCGTGACCCTCTACGAGGTGCGGAACGGCCAGGTCTCGGTGCGCACGGCGGGCGATCACGTGCCGCGCGCCGCCTGGCCCGAGCCCACGCCGTACGCCACCTTCCGCCTCGCGCCCTTCGAGAGCCTCGACCTCTACGTGCGCGTCGACGACGCCTCGCTGCAAATGCCGCTCGTGCTGCGCTCCGAGAGCTACGAGGCGCGCGCGCGCATGGTCGACCTCGTGGTGCGTGCGGCGTACGTCGCGCTCACGCTCGGGCTCTTGCTCTACAACGTGCTTCTCTGGCTCGGCACGCGTCTGCCCATCTACGGCCCCTACTGCGGCTACGCGGCGGGCGTGCTCTTCACGACGATGGACATCGACGGCACGGGCTACGCGACCTTGTGGCGCGATCGCTCCTCCGTGAACGACATGCTCCCCATCGTGGGCGTCGCGGTGGCCTCGGCGTCGCTGCTGAGGTTTCAGAGCTTGCTCTTGGCGCTCGAGGAGTCTGCGCCCACGCTCGCCCGCGCAAGCCGCCTGGCTCAGCGCCTCGTGCTCGGTCTCTTGCCGGTCGCGGTCGTGCTGCCTTGGCCGTACCCCATGCCGTACGCGGTCGTCGCCGTGGTGGCGATGGCCGCCCTCACGCTCCACGCGGCGATCGTTCGCGCGGAGCAGGGGAGTCGCAGCGCGAAGCTCTTCCTCGTGGCCTTCTCGCCGTTCATCGCGGCGGTCGTCGCGGCGGTGCTCTCGATCGCGGGGGTCATCGACGTTGGTCCCTACTGGAGCGCGTTCATCCCCGCGGGCTCGTGCCTCGAGCTCGTGCTCTTCGCCTACGCGCTCGCCGATCGCATCAAGGAGCTCCAGCGCGAGGTCGTCTTTCAGGGAGAGCGCGCCCTCGCGAGCGCGAACGAAGCGCTCGCCGCCCGTGAGCTTGCGATCCACGAGCTCGAGGAGCGAAGGCGTCTGCAAGGCGAGCTCGACGTGGCCTCGCAGCAGCTCACCCAGGCCGAGAACATGGCCACGCTTGGCATGCTCATGGCGGGCATCGCCCACGACATCCGCAACCCGCTCAACTACGTGCAGAGTGCATCGGAGCAGCTGCGCGACGCGATCCCCGGGCTGCGGACCGAAGAGGGGGCCGCGCGGGCGAAGACCGTGGACGGCGTCGAGCAGGTGGTGGGCTGGGTCGAGCAGGGCACGGCCCACATGGACGCCATCAGCCGCGCGATGCGCAACCAAGCGCGCAGCAGCGACGAGCTCGAGGCGGTGGACCTGCGCGAGGTCGTGGGCGAAGCGCTCGTGCTCTGCCGCTCCCGCACCACGCTCTGCAAGCTCGAGGTCGACGTGGACGCGGCGACCGTCTTGGCGGACCCGACGGGCCTCGGCCAGCTCGTCATGAACCTGGTCTCGAACGCGGCGGACGCGCTGAAGGACCGCCACGCCGAGAACCCGCACCACGAGCTGACGATTCGCGTGCGTGGGCGCGTCGGCGCGGGCTCCTTCTCGCTCGAGGTGCACGACAACGGCGCGGGGATCCCCGAGCCGTTGCGCGCGAAGATCCTCGAGCCCTTCTTCACGACGAAGCCGCGGGGCGTGGGCACGGGGCTGGGCCTCGCGATCGTGCAGCGCGTGGTGCGGCAGCACGGCGGCACCCTCGCGATCGAGCAGAGCCCCGAGCTCGGCGGCGCGCTCTTCCGCGCGGTCTTCCCGAGCGAGGCCCCCGCGGCGTTGCGCCGCGCGATGCGGTAGCGATCGGCGTAGGCCGGCGGACCGCGCAGCTCGGCGCGTGGGCCCACGGTACGCGGAGCACGCGCAACGCAGCGTAGAGTGCACAATCCGGGCATGCCTGGTGTGCAGAATCGCGTTGGGACGCCACCGTGCGGAAGGTGGCCGACGGGTCGCGGGTTAGGCGGTTTCCTCGTCGATTCGGCAAGTCGTCTGTGT
>CAIOHM010000520.1 GCA_903858055.1 uncultured delta proteobacterium | reverse complement strand
TCTCGGGACGGTGCAGGCTGACGACCGCGATCGGGCCGTCGTGCTCGACGCGGATGGTCTCGTAGGTGCGGGTGTTCATGGCGTCCGTTTTCCCTGGGAATAATCAGGCGAGCTTCGCGCCCTTGTCGTCGTACTTGTAGAAGCCGCGGCCGCTCTTGCGACCCATCCAGCCGGCGGCGACGTAGTTCTTGAGCATCGTCGGCGCGCGGTACTTGCTGTCGCCGAGGTCGCGGTGGAGCACGTCGGCGATGGCGAGCACCGTGTCGAGGCCGATGAGGTCCGCGAGCTCGAGGGGGCCCATCGGGTGGTTGAGGCCGAGCTTGGCGCCCGTGTCGATGTCTTCCGCGCGGCCGACGCCCTCTTGCAGCGCGAAGATGGCCTCGCAGAGCATCGGGATGAGGATGCGGTTGACCATGAAGCCGGGCGCGTCGTTCGACGAAGCCACGGTCTTTCCCAGGCCTTCCGAGAGCGCGACGGTGCGCTTCCAGGTCTCGTCGCTCGTCTGCACGGCGCGGACGATCTCGATGAGCTTCATGACCGGCGGGGGGTTCATCCAGTGCATGCCGATGACGAGCTCGGGGCGGCTCGTGTGGGCCGCGAGCTTCGTGAGCGAGATGCTCGAGGTGTTCGAGGAGAGCAGCGCGCCCTTCGGAAGCGCTTCGTCGAGACGCTTGAAGATGGCGAGCTTGAGCTCGACGTTCTCGGTCGCCGCTTCGATGGCGATGTCGCAGGTGCCGAACTCCGCGACGGAGTCCACCGGCTGGATGTTCGCGAGGAGCGCGTCTTTCGCAGCCGCGTCCATCTTGCCTTTGGCGACGAGGCGGTCGAGACCCGAGGCGATCTTCGCCTTGCCCTTCTCAGCGTGCGCGAGGGACGCGTCGGAGAGGAGCACCTTCAGGCCGTGCGCTGCGCACACCTGCGCGATGCCGCCGCCCATCTGACCCGCACCCACGACACCCACCGTCTTGAATCCTGCAATTTCACTCATGGCTGAACCTCGACGCGGGAGCTAGCACGGGTCCGCGGGGCGGTGCGACGCGAGCGACGAGGCTCCTCCGACGCCCGACGCTTCCTCCGCCTCAAACGACGAAAACGGCCTCACCGGGTTGGGTGGGGCCGTCTTCGGGTGCGAACGCTTCGGGTTCAGATGCCGCGCGGCACCTTCGCGAGGTCCACCTGCTCGAGCGCCGCACGGATGAGCGCCGAGCGGCTCGCCTTCGTGAAGCCGCGCCCCTTCAGCGTGTCGACCATGTCGTCGAGACGCGCGAGGTCCTGCGTGTAGAGCGAGATGCAGATCACCTTGTAGTGTGCAGGCTTGTCGGCCGGCGGACGGCTCGGGCGCTTGCTGTCGGCGAAGTAGCGCTCCTCGATGCCGCCCTCGGCCGTGGCCGAGCCGTTCTCGAAGAAGGACGCAGTGCTGTAGCTTTCGTCGTGGATGGCCATGGCTTCCTCTGTGCGAGACGGTGTCAGCCTTCCGCAGCGCGGGCCAAGATCTGCGCGTCGGTGCCTGCTCCGAGGTGAGCGCCCGAAATGAGGGTCTCGACCGTGCGCGCGTAGTCTTCGGCTGCGGTCGAGTCGGCCGCGTACTCGAAGATCGTTCGGCCTTGGGCAGGGGCCTCCTTGACCTTCGTCGCCATGCGAATCGGGGCGAGGCAGCGGGTGCCGAAGTGCTTGGTCATCGTGTCGACGGCGTCGCGGCAGATGCGCGCGCGGGCGTCGTAGAAGGTCGGGAGCACCGCGTGAATGTGCACCGGGTGGTGCAGGAGCGTGTTCACGTTCTTCACGGTCTTGAGCACCTGGCGCACGCCGATGAGCGAGAGGTAGTCGCACGCGACGGGGACGACGATGCCGTCCGCGAAGGCGAGCGCGTTCTGGTTCATGAGCGAGAGGCTCGGGCTGCAGTCGATGAGGATGACGTCGTAGCCGTCGGCGACTTGCGCGAGGCGGTCGCGCAGCACGCGGTCGCGGTTCTGGCGCCCCGCGAGGTAGAGCTCGGCGGCGGCCAGGGTCTCGTTCGAGGGGATGAGGTCGAAGTTCTCGCGTACGGGCACCGCGGCGTCGGTCGGGCGGAGGCCCATGACGAGCACGTGGTAGAGGCTCTTCTCGGCCTTGACGTTAAGCGAAGCGGAGACGTTGCCCTGCGAGTCGGTGTCGACCACGAGCACGCGGTAGCCTCGGCGAGCGAAGCCCGCGGCGACGCTCACGGTCGTCGTCGTCTTGCCGGTGCCGCCCTTGTGGTTGAAGATCGCGAGACGTCGCGGCCCGTTGATGGGCTTCTGCGGCTCCTTGGACCACGCGAGCTGCTTCGGCACGCTCACGGCGACGTTCGCGCTCGACTCCGAGAGCGAGCCCGAGAGCGCGAGCGCACCGGGGGCGCTCGAAGGCCTCGTGGAGGGCGGAGGTGCGTCGGCGGATCGAATGGAGGAGGTCGCGGGCGCGCGGGTCGCGACGGGGGTCGGCGTGGCGACGTGCTGGGCCGCGGCACGGACCGCCGGGTGTGCGACGGCCGGGGAACCAACGCGATGCGCCTGCGGCGCGGGCGAGACGAGGAACGGCGAGTGATGGGCCGCGGCCGGACGGTTCACGGGGCTTTCTGGCGCGATCGCACGCGTGGCGGGGCCGAGCGTCGCGGCGGGAACGGCTGCCGAGCGGAGCTGAGCGGCGGGGATGGGGACGAGGTTCCCAAGCGTGCCTCCGCGCTCCTCCGCAAGGAGCTGGTCACGGCACGGCTCGCTGCAGGCGTAGCTGCGACCGTTCGGGGTCTTCACCACCTGCGAGACGAGCTCGACGACGAAACGCTTCGCGCAACCGCCGCACGTGACACCGCCCTGGGCCTCGCCGCGCACGGCTCGTTGCTGGCAGCCCGTCGAGCAATAGAACGCGAAGCCGCCGTCGCGCTCCTCCATTTGGTAGCGGAACTGAACATCGAACGGCTTGCTGCAAACGCTGCAGGTCTCGTGCATCGCGGCCATGGATCCTCCGGAAAACGCCGCTTCGAAAAGTGGTTCGGCAACGGCTTCCGTAAGCAGTGCCTGAAGTGCTTCGTGAGGGCCAAGAAGGCGACGAGCATTTCCCAGCCTTGAACCGTGGCCCGCGGTGGGCGACCATCGCAGCGCGTGGCTCGCTCGATCGTTTGCGCGTGCTCTCGACGCTTCGCGTGGCTCCTCGCGACGGTGGTGACGCTCTGCGCCGCTGCGGCGTTCGCTTCGCCCGCGGCGGACCTCGCCCACGGCGTGGCGCTTCGGGGCCCTTGGCCCGTCTACGAAGGTGTCGTCCTGGGCCTCGACGACGCGCTCCCGCCCGAGCCCTCCTTCGAAATCGCGCTTCCCGTGCAATTCAGCCGCGTGCGGCTCCCGAGCGGCCGTCAGTTGCCGCGCCTCGGGGCGTACACGGTAGCGATGGACGTGGAGCTGCCTGCCTCGCGTGAGCCGCTCGGCGTGGAGCTCAAGTACCTATGGGGCTCTTCGGCGCTCCGGTGTCGCGTCCTCGGCGAGGGCGCGCCGACCGACGTGACCTTCGAGCTCGGCTTCCCGAGCGCCGACCCCGCGGCCAAGCGTATCGCCGATGTCGCGCTCGACATGGGCCTCGCGGGGGTGCTGCTCGCGTTCGCCGTGGTCCACCTCGTCCTCTCGCTCGTGCGGCACGAGCGGCTCTACCTGTACTTTGCACAGGTGAGCCTCGCCCTTGCGGCGCGACAGGCGGTGGCGGGGAGGGTGTACGAGAACCTCTTCCCGGACTCGCGCGCGATCAACGTCATCTGGGGCCTCGACGTGGGCTCGATCGCGTTCGCGTGTGCAGGAGTCTTGATGTTCATCGGCGAGGTCATTGGGGGGCACGTGCCCGTCAAGCCGCGGAAGCCGCTGTACCTCTTCGGGATGGCGCTCGGGGTCGTGTGCTTCGGCCGAACCGTCATCGCGAACGCGGACGGGCTCGTGTTCGCGGCCGAGCTTTACCTCGGAGTCGTGGCCCTGCTCACGCTCGGCGGGCTCGCGTCGGCCCTCGTGCGACGGGACGTGCCGGACGTCGCGCTGCTCGTCCTCGGCCTCGGCATCGCGATGGCGTCGGGCGTCTACGAGGTCTTCGCCGCGCGCCGCGTCGTGCCCGACATCCGCTTCATCCCGCTCGGAATCGTCTCGTTCGTCTCGTGTCAGGCGCTCCTGTTGGCGCGGCGAACGCAGCGTGTGCACGAGAGCACCGAGCGCCTTGCCTCCGAACTCGAGCGCAAGAACGCAGCGCTCGCGAAGGCGGACGAGCAAAAAGACGCCTTCGTGTCGGCGACGAGCCACGAGCTCAAGACCCCGCTCCACGGGATGATCGGCCTCATGGAGGGCGTGCGCGATCAGGTGCCCGGAAGCGCGCGCAGCTCGATCGATCTCGCGATCGCCTCCGGTAGGCGCCTCGACACCCAAATCTCCGGTCTCCTCGACTTCGCGAAGCTCCGCCGCGATGAGCTAACGCTCGACCGACGACCGCTCGACACGGCCGTGCTCGTGCGCTCCGTCGTGGAAGCCACCCAGTCGCTCGTGGCCTCCCGTGCGGTGAAGTTCTCCACGCGCTTGGCTCCTGCGCTCATGCCGATCGACGGCGACGAGACCCGCGTGCGCCAAGTGCTCTTTCACGTGCTCGGAAACGCCGTGAAGTTCACGCCGCGCGGGTCCGTCGAGGTCGCGGCCGAAGCGAGCGATGGCATGGTGCGGATCACCGTGCGCGACACGGGCTGCGGCATCGCCTCGGAGAACCTCGACCGTGTGTTCGACGCCTTCACGCAGGAGGCGCACGTCGACACGCGAAGCGCCGGCGGGACGGGGCTCGGCCTCGCCATCAGCAAGCGCCTCGTCGAGCTTCATGGCGGCAGGATCGACCTCGCGTCGAAGGTGGGCGAGGGGACGGTCGTCACGCTCACGCTCCCTGCCGCAACGCGCGCACCGACGACGAAAGACGGTCGGAACGTCGAGGCCCCGCTCCCGGTCGAGTACTCCGCGGCGCAGCTCCCGCTCCCCGAGGACGAGGATATCTCGGCGGTCTTCGACCGGCGAAGCATGGCCATCGTGATCGCCGCCGGTCCGCGCGAAGATCGCCTCTCGGTGCTCGCCGTCGACGACGACCCGATCAATCAGCGCGTGCTCGAGACGCAGCTCCGCCCCGTGGGCTACCGCGTCGTGGTCGCGCGTGACGGCGTCGAGGCGCTCGAGGTGTACGATCGTGAGGGGCCGTTCGACCTCGTGCTCCTCGACGTGATGATGCCGCGCATGAGCGGCCTCGAGGCCCTCCGTGAGCTCCGCAAGCGCGCAACGCAGGCCGAACTCCCCGTGATTTTGCTCACGGCAAAGCAGCAGCAGCAAGACGTGCTCGCGGGCTTCGACGCGGGCGCGAACGACTACTTGAGCAAACCCTTCTCGAAGAAAGAGCTGCTGGCGCGCATCGAGACCCATCTCACGGTCGCGAAGACGAACCAGGCGCTGCGCCGCTTCGTGCCCCAGGAGTTCTTGGAAGCGCTCGGGCGCAAGCGTGTCACCGAGGTGCGTCTTGGAGACTCGGTCGAGCGTACGCTCGCGATCTTGTTTGGCGACATTCGAAACTTCACGAGCATCTCCGAGGGGCTCGGACCGGAGGCGACGTTCCGCTTCGTCAACGAGTGCCTCGCGCGCGTGACCCCCTTCGTGCGCGAGAACGGGGGCTTCGTCGACAAGTTCATCGGCGACGCGGTGCTCGCGCTCTTTCCCGCGTCGCCCCGGGCCGCCGTGGACGCCGCGATCGCGATCCAGCAGGCCATCGACGAGCTCGGCACGATCGAAGGCCGCCGCCGCTTCGAGTTCGGCATCGGCATTCACGTGGGGCCGACGATGATGGGCACGATCGGCGACGAGCGTCGCTTCGAGGCCACCGTGATCAGCGACGCGGTGAACCAGGCGGCGCGGATCGAGGGCATGACCAAGCACCTCGGCGCTCGCGTGCTCGTCTCGGGCGACGTGGCGGAGGCTCTCGGCGACGCCTACGCGCTTCGTGCGCTCGGTCTCATGCGTGCCGTCGGGCGCGACAAACCGATCGCGATCGTCGAAGTGGTCGCGGCGGATCCGATCGGGATCCGTGAGGCAAAACACAGGAGTCGTGATCGGTTTGGTGCGGCCGTCGCGCTCGTGCATGCCAAGCGCTTCGCCGAGGCACGCGAGGCTTTCCTGGCGCTCGAGTCCGAGTTCACCGACGACGGCCCCGTCGCGTTCTTCCTCGCCGCGTGCGACGACGGCTTGCGCGGGGAGGCGGTCGTCGTCGACGGTGCGGTCGTGTTGAACCGCAAGTGACCGCACCGTTGTCACCGCGCGGGTGGCCTGCTCAGCTTTGCGGCCGAGCGCGACGTGCGCTCTCCTCGATACGAAAGAAGCTCCCCATGAAGCGCATCGCCCTCACGTTCGCTCTCGTCTCCACCCTCGTCGCCGGCGTCGCCCACGCCGAGGCGACTTGCGAGGAAAAGGCCGCCGAGAAGAAGCTCGCGGGGGCGGCGAAGGCGAGCTTCCTGAAGAAGTGCGTCAAAGACACGGCCGAGGCGAGCTGCCAAAACCAGGCGTTCATGAAGAAGCTCTCGGGTGCGGCGAAGGCGAGCTTCGTGAAGAAGTGCGTCACGGACGCGGCAAAGTAAGCGCTGCGGCGCCATGCGCTCGCGCCGAGGCTTGCTCGCTCTCCGGGCGCCCGATACCGTCGAAGCATGACCGAAGCGCAGCCCATCGTTCCCATCGTGGTCGCCGAAGGCGACGGCATCGGCCCTGAAATCACCCGCGCCACCTTGAAGATGCTCGAGGCGGCCGGAGCGCGTATCGCCCCCGAGTTCATCGACATCGGGGAGCAGGTTTACCTGCGCGGTCACTCGTCGGGCATCGAGTCCTCCTCGTGGGAGAAGCTTCGTCGTACGAAGGTCTTCCTGAAGGGGCCCATCACCACGCCGCAGGGCGGCGGCTACAAGTCGCTGAACGTCACCGTGCGCAAGATGCTCGGCCTCTTCGCGAACGTGCGCCCTTGCGTGAGCTACACGCCGTACGTCGACTCGCTGCAGTCGAACGTCGACATGGTGATCGTCCGCGAGAACGAGGAGGACCTCTACGCAGGCATCGAGCACCGTCAGAGCGACGAGGTCTACCAGTGCCTCAAGCTCATCTCGCGGCCCGGCTGCGAGCGCATCGTCCGCTACGCCTTCGAGTACGCGCGGGTCAACGGCCGCAAGAAGGTGACCTGCATGACGAAGGACAACATCATGAAGATCACCGACGGGCTCTTCCACCAAGTCTTCGACGAGGTGGCGAAGGAGTACCCGTCGATCGAAGCGAACCACATGATCATCGACATCGGGGCCGCGCGCATCGCGAGGCGCCCGACGGACTTCGACGTCGTCGTGACGCTCAACCTCTACGGCGACATCCTCTCGGACATCGCCGCGGAGGTCACGGGCAGCGTCGGTCTCGGCGGCAGCGCGAACGTGGGCGAGCAATGCGCGATGTTCGAGGCGGTGCACGGCTCGGCGCCTGACATCGCCGGGAAGGGGATCGCGAACCCCAGCGGCATGCTCCTGGGCGCGATCTCGATGCTCGTGCACATCGGTCAAGCCGACGTCGCCACGAAGCTCCACAACGCGTGGCTCAAGACCATCGAAGACGGCATCCATACGGGTGATATCTTCAGCGACCGCGTCAGCACGAAGCGCGTCGGCACGGAGGAGTTCACGGCGGCGGTCATCGAGCGCCTCGGCCAGAATCCCGTGAAGCTCACGCCGGTGAACTACGTCGGTGGCGCGTCGCTCACGATGATCCCCCAGGTCTCGGAGACGAAGCCCGCGAAGAAGGAGCGCGTCGGCGTCGACGTCTTCGTGCACTGGCGCGGCGACCCGAACGATCTCGGCGAGCAGATCTCCGCGCTGAACGGCGACGGGCTCAAGCTCACGATGATCAGCAACCGCGGCATCAAGGTGTGGCCCGACGGCATCCCCGAGACGCGTTGCACCGATCACTGGCGCTGCCGCTTCGAAGCGATCACGCCGGGCAAGACCGTCACCGTCATGCAGATCCTGAGCCTCATCCTCCGCGTGGGGAACGCCCGCTTCGACCCGGTCAAGACCGAGCACCTCTTCCTCTTCGACGGCAAGCCCGGCTTCTCGCTCGGTCAAGGACAGTAGCCTCGCGAGCGGCAGCGCTCGGTCTCGTGCCGACGTTGCGCAGGGGCACGCGAAGGCCGCCAAGGCACGTGCCACGGCGGCCTTCGTGCGTCGAAGTCTCAGCGTACGAGGAACGCGCCTTCGCACGCGGGGTTGACCAGGTACTCGGAGGCCTCCCCCGAGCGCAGGAACACCCGGTATTCGCCAGGCGTCGTGAATGCGTCCGTGGCGAGGTTGTACTGCCACTTCGCGTCGAGCGTGTACGCGAAGTTCGTTCCGCTCGCGGGAAGGCCGCGCGGAGCGGCGCGGTTCGTGACGTCGACGGGCGAACCTCCACCGGCGGGCAAGAGCAGCACCTGGAGCGCAGGCGGCCTGGTCACGGTGGTCGACGAGACCTCGAGCGCCTCCGAGTCGAGCAGCTTTGCGCGGAGCGAGAGGGTGCGAGGTCCGCGCACGATGACCGGGCTCCCGCCGAGCGGAGGCTCGAAGCCGACGCAGCGGAACGTGGGCGCGAGGGTCAGCACGAGGCGCGGGCCCGCGTAGGGCTCGCCGCGTTCTCGCGAAGCAAAATACAGCTCACGGAAGCTGCCGTCAGAGGTCGGGTCGCGCACGACGAGCCCGAGGTTCGGGAGGCCGCCGGAGAGCCACGCGCGCACGAGCGCCGTGACGTCCCAGCGTACGAGGTCGCCCGGCAACGTGGTGCCCTGGGTCGCGGTCGTCGTCGCCGCGGCCGTCGCATCGAAGTCGGGCTGGCTCTGGTTGTTCGCGTCGAGACCTTCCCAGGCCATGCCGCTCGCTTGGTCGACGTCGACGCACCCAGCGGGCGGTGCCGGGTTCGTCGTGCCGTTGCCCTCGAGCCACGGCGTGCGCGGGGCGGAGTCGACCACGCGGTGCGCGTTGAGCGTGAAGACCGAACTGCCCGTGCCTTGATTGAACGCAACGACGGTGAATTGCAGCTCGGCGCGCAACACCTCCGCGGCGCTCACGGCGGGCAAAGCGAAGCGCACGTACGAGCGCATCGCGTCGGGGCCGCCCCAGGGAATGCCGCCGCCGCCGCGGCCCGTGCCGACCATGAGGCCGCCCTCGCAGCCGTAGTTGTCGTTGCGTCGCGCGTCGACGTCGGTCCGCACGAGCGTGTCGGCGGAAGCCTCGACCGTGAGCGTCTCCGTTTGGGCGAGCGCGTTCGCTTGCGAGCCCGCCGGGAGCGCCGTGTTCGCGTCGTCGTCGCAGCCGAGCGTCGCCGCGATCGCAGCGAGCACGACGGCCGCCAGGTGCACCGCACGTGGAATTCGTGGCGCAACAGCGTGCGCCGCCCCGTCTCTGACCATGGAAATCCCCCTTGAAGAAGCATCGGTGAACCGATGGCCCCAGCGTGGGGAGCGCGCTGCACCGCGCAACCGTCGCCGTTTCGCGATCGCGGGTGTGCCTGTCGTGCCTACGCCGCGTCTTGTCGAGCTGCCGCGTTCACCGGCGTCGTGCGAGGTCGGCGCGCGACGAAGGCGAGGGCGACCGTGACGAGCGCGAGGAGGTTCCAAGGTGCCATGCCGAGGAGCTCGAAGGGCGTGTGCGCGGTCATGAAGTGCGCGTCGACGAGGAGCTTCGCGGGGACGAAGGTCTCCGTGTGGCCCACAACCGCGCCTGTGGGATCGACCACGGCCGAGACGCCGCTGTTCGTGGCGCGCACGAGGTAGCGGCGGTGCTCGACGGCGCGGAGCTTCGCGAGGGCGAGGTGCTCCCACGGCTCGGTGGTGGGGCCGAACCACGCGTCGTTCGTCAGGTTCACGATGAGCTCGGGCACGCCCTCTTTCACCGCGTCACGCGCGAAGCTCGGCAAGATGTCTTCGTAGCAGACGAGCGCGGTGACGCTGCGCTCCTTGCCCTTCACGGGAACGCGCAGCGGTGCGAGCGACGTGCCCTTCGTGAAATGCCCCGTGTTCGGCGACACCTCGTAAAGCTGAGGGAACGTGTCGCCGAAGGGCAGGTATTCGCCGAACGCGAGGAGGAAGGTCTTGTCGAAGCGCCCGGTCATGGCGCCGTGCTCGTCGGTGGAGACGGCGACGTTGTACCAGCGCTCGCGCTCGTGCTCGCTCTTCGCGCGCTCGTAGAGCACCGCCCCCGCGACGACGGGCACACCCAGACCGCCGACCATGCGCTCCTGCAAAATGCGCGGCGCGGCTTCGACCGGCATGGGGAACGTGATGGACGACTCGCTCCACACGACGAGGTCGGCGCCGTCGCGGACGAGCTCTGCGGTGAGGCGACGGTGGCGTCGGAGCCCTTCGGCGGGGTCCTCGCGCTTCTGGACGAGGCCGAGGTTGCCCTGCACGACGCCAAGCTTGACCGGCTCGGCGGCCTCCATGGTCGCCTTCACCTGCGGCACGCGCACGAGGCCATAGAGGGCGGCGGCGATCGTGAGCCCGAGGGAGAGCCCCACGGTCGCACGGCTCGCGGGGCGACGTGCACGCCACGCCACCGCCGCCTCCGCGATGGCGACGCTCGGCGCAAGGACCGCGAGGCTCACGAGGATCGGGCCGCCCAGCTCCGCGACTTGGAGCATGGTGGGCAGCATGTGGACGCTGCCCGCAACGTACCAAGGGAAGAGCACGGGGTAGACGGTCTCCGAGGCAGCAAACGCCAGGAAGACCAAGAGCCCAAAGGGCCAGCGACGCGCCTCCGCACGTGCGAGGAGCCAGGCGAAAAGGCCCGCGCGGCCGCCCTGGTACGCGCACAGAATGCCCGTGAAGAATGCACAGACCGCCGGCGGAAAGCCGCTGAAGGTCACGAGCATCGTCTGGAGCCAGTAGAAGCCGCCGACGTCGAGCACGAGGCCGGTCAGGAGACCGAGCTTGAGCGCGAGCGCTGGGGTCTGTCCGCGAAGCGCGACGAGAAGCGGCGCCCACGCGACGAAGGCGAGGGGCCAGATGTCGAAGCCCGCAAAGCCCAGGAAGATGAGCGTGCCCGAGAGCGCGGCGAGCGCGTAGGCCGTCTTCGCGGTCAAGGGCAGGGCGGACTCGCTCACGGCTCGATGCCGAGCAGCTCGACGTCGAAGACGAGCGTCGACTTCGGCGGGATCTTGTCACCGGCGCCGCGATCGCCGTACCCGAGCTCCGGGGGGATCACGAGCTTGCGGCGTCCGCCGACCTTCATGCCCGCGACGCCTTGGTCCCAGCCCTTGATGACTTGGCCGACGCCGAGCTTGAACGTGAAGGGATCGCCGCGGTCGCGCGAGCTGTCGAACTTCGCGCCGTCGAGGAGCGTTCCCGTGTAGTGTACACGCACGCGGTCGCCGGCCTTGGCCTC
>CAIOHM010000519.1 GCA_903858055.1 uncultured delta proteobacterium | reverse complement strand
GGCGCTCGCCGCCAACGTGATCGCCGACGACCCGCTCTGCGCGCCGTTCCCCACGGTGCGCCGCCGCATGATCGTCGTCCCTGAGCCCAACCTCACGAGCGTCGTCGCCGCTTCAGCGTGGGGTCATGCGATCGCGCTCGGGTGCGTCGACCGCGATCGCCTGCGCACCTTCACGCTCGCACGCTACGACCGCGCGACCGAGTCCGTGTGCGCGCCGGGCATCGTGCCCCCGCCGCGATGATCGCTTGACGCTCTCGGACGCTTCCGGTCCCCTCGATTCGAAGGCGAGGACCGCGCTCATGAGCCACGAACGACGCACGAATACCGGGCCGCGGAGCGCCCTCGTCCTCCTCGCGGGGATCGGATTTGCCTCGGCGCTCACGCCCGCGTGCGGCACGAGCCCGCTGCTCGGTGCTTCGCGCCCCGTGAACCGCTACCCGAGCGAGGCCGAGCGCCCCGCCTGCGACACGGACCACGAGCTCGAGGTGGCCTACGCCGTTCAGGAAGACACCCTTGCACTCTGCACGGGTGGAACCTGGCGCAACGTGGGCGTCGCCGCGAGCGGCACGGGGGGAACAGGCTCGACCGGCACCGGCGGTGCGACGGGCGCGACGGGTGCGACGGGCGCGACGGGTGCGACGGGCCCCGCGGGCGGCCTCACGGGACCCACCGGCGCGACCGGCGCCACGGGACCGGGCGGCCCGAGCGGTGCCCCAGGGACAACGGGCGCCACGGGACCGAGCGGAGCCACCGGCTCAAACGGGACAAACGGGACAAACGGGACAACCGGCGCCACGGGACCGACGGGGGCGTCAGGCGCAACCGGGGCGACCGGGACACCGGGCACGACGGGCCTCACCGGGGCAACGGGAAGCACCGGCCCCACGGGTCTCCCGGGTCCGAACGGCGGCGCCACGGGGGCCACGGGCGTCGCGGGAGCCACGGGCGCGACGGGGGCGCAAGGCACACCGGGAACGCCGGGATCTCCTGGCGTTGCGGGGCCAGCCGGCGCGACGGGCGCAACCGGAAGCGCCGGCTCGAACGGAACGAGCGGCGCCGACGGCGCGACCACGCGCGTGATCGTGAGCGCCGAGGCGGCCGGAGCCAACTGCGCGAGCGGCGGCTACAAACTGGTATTCTACACGGACACGAACGGCAACGGCGCGGCGGATCCGAGTGAGCTCGCGTCGGCCCAGACCGCGTATGCGTGCAACGGCAGCGGCAGCGGCGCGACGTGCGGCAGCGCGCTGACGAGCTGCGCGGGCGCCTGCGTCGACACGCAGGCCGATCGTGCGAACTGCGGAACGTGCGGGAACGTGTGCGCCGCCGGCGTGAGCTGCGTGGGCGGCGCGTGCCAGAGCAACGGCGCGGTCACGCGCTACGGCGACGGGAGCGACGGACCGCTCGTGGTGACGCGCGGGCAACTGCTGACCCTCGGCGCCACGGCGTCGTCGGCCTCGGGCGCGGCGGGCCAGAGCACGCTGCAGGTGGCCACGACGAGCGGCTTCGCGGCGGGTCACGTGGTGCTCGTGCACCAGACCATGGGCACGGGCGGAGGCCAATACGAGCTCGCGCGCGTGGGCGCCGTGGGAGCCGCAAGCCTCACGCTCACCGCGCCTCTCACCCACACGTACCTGACGCAGGGCTCCGACCGCGCCCAGGTGATCCGCGTGCCGCAATACAGCGCGGTGACGGTCGAGACCGGCAGCACGCTCACGGCGTTCTCTTGGAACGACTCGACAGGCGGGATCCTCGCGTTTCAATCCTCGGGAAACGTGCAGATTGCAGGCCAGATGCACGTGAGCGCCGGAGGCTACTTGGGGTATGTGCATGCCGGCGAGTGCGCCGCAGGTCGACGCTACGCGTGCACGAGCGCCGCATCGCCCCCGGGGACCGCGGGCCAATCCGCGAGCGGCGACGGCCAAGCCAGCAACGCCTCGAACGGCGCAGGCGGC
>CAIOHM010000518.1 GCA_903858055.1 uncultured delta proteobacterium | reverse complement strand
GCGTCGCTGTTGTAGTGCGTGTCGAAGTACCCGAGCACTTCGTCGAAGCGAACGGTGGCGAGATCTTCGGCACGGTGGAGCGCGGGCGCCTCGTGAACGACCGCGCCAGCCGAGCTCTCACCGGCGCGCAACGCCGCAAGCATGGCCTCCATGGTGCGGTAGACGTCGAGCTCGAGCCCCGCGAGGTCGGGCTTGATGCGCCCGTTCTTCGTGTCGATGCGGGCGCTCTTGGGCTTGCGATCGACGCCGTTCTTCACCTCGGCGAGGCGCGCTTCGAGATCGAGCGAGCGAAGCGCGATCGGCGCCTCGAGCGAGGATCCGCTCGCCTCCAGCGACGTACGCAGCGCGCTCGCGGGGCCCTCGAGCTCCGCCGCGATCGCCTCGAGGCGCGACGCATCCGTCGAGAACCCAAGCTGCGCCGGGACGAGCGTGATGGCGTCGTGGCCCGGGAGCGCGAGACGAAACGGACGGAGAAGGAGCTCGCCCGTCACACGCGCGATCGACGCGCGCGTCTGCCCGCCGGTGACCTCGAGCCTCTCCGATCCGAGGCGAACGGCGCCGGTCCGAGCCTCGCCTTCGCGCGCGGCTCGCGACGAGCCCTCAAGGCGCGCGCGCGGCGCGAGGTACGCCAACGGCGCCAAGACCGCGCACGCGAGCGCCGCCCCGAAGAGCGCGCGAGACGACGGCGGCAGCGCGGCGAGGTTCATGCGGCGTGGGCGAGAGCTTGCCCGAAGATGCCGAGCGTCGCGAGGAAACCGAGGAACCACACGAGCGACCGGAACGTCGGCCAATCGGCGAGGTAAGCCACCGTGTACGCCACCCGCGCCAGGAGGTGCGTGAGCGCGAGCACCGTGACGAGCGGGGCCGTGCTCATGCCCACCCCTTGCGCCAAGGCGATCGCGGCCGCGAAGGCCATGAACGCCTCGAACCCGTTTTGATGCGCGCCGTTCGCACGCGCGGGGAGCCCTTCGAGCTTCGCCTGCGCCACGCGCGGCGTGCGGTTGTCGTAACCGCCAGGAAGCTGGGCCTGCCCCATCGCGACGGGGATGCGCGCGGCGTAGGTGAGCAAGAAGGTCGCGGGAACGCAGGCCACGGCGAGGTTCATGGTCCTCGAGGACTTAGCAGGAGGGAACGCGAAGCGCGATCGCCCTCACGGCGCCCGGCCCCCAGGGGCTCAAGCCGCGCGCGCCGGGCCGGGAGCCGCCTGCACTTGGCCGGCCTCCACGACCTGCTCGAGAGCGCGGAGGGTCCACGGGAGCGGGAGCGCCGCGACGATCGCGAAGGCCGAGAGGGCGGGCATGCCGAGGAGTTCGCCGCTCGAAGCGGTGGTGAGGAAGACCGACCCAAGCGCAGACCCGAGCGCGGCCCCCATGTGCTGCACCGCGCTCTGCAGCGACTGAAACCCCGCGCGTTCGTGCGGCAGCGGCACCTTCGAACCGAGCGCCTGCGACGAGACGTTGCGAATCGACTGAGCGCTCATCATCAGCACGAAGATGATGGCAGGGTGCACGAGCGATCGCCCCGTAGCGAAGCCGAGCCCCACCGTAAGCACGAAGAACGCCGAGCCCACGAGCGCGACGCGGGCGGAGCCGTAGGCGTCGACGAAGCGCCCCGCGATGCGGAGCACGAAGAAGGTGGGCAAGCCGCCCGCGAGGTACAGAAGACCGAGGTGCTCGCGCGGGAAGCCGCAATTGGCCTGCAAGTAGGCGCTGACGTTCGGGATGATGCTGAACCCCGCGAGCGAGATTGAGCTCGTACCGGCCACCGCCGCGAGCGTCCCGGGCTTTCGAAGCAAGGTGAGCGGCCCCACGACGACGCGCGATTGCGTGAGGTGCCCGCGCAGCGCGGGCAGACGTGCAGCGACGCCGAGGACGACGACGAGGCCGAGCGCGGCGACCGCGTAGAGCGGGAAGCGCCACCCAAAACGCCGACCTAGCTCGAGGCCCGCGGGCACGCCGACGACGCTCGCGATCGCGAAGGCTCCCATCACGGCGCCGAGGGCTTTTCCGCGCCGCTCGGCGGGGACGAGATCCGAGACGACGGACAAACCGATCGCGGTCGCAGGCCCACCGAACGCGCCCGCCAAGATGCGCGCTGCGAGGAGCGTCACAAGACTCGTCGCGAAGCCCGCGGCAACGGTGCTGGCCACGAGCCCGAGCATGCTCACCGCGAGTGCGAGACGGCGGTCGAAGCGGTCGAGAAACCGGGAGGCGGCGATCCCCGCGACGGCGGCGGCCGCGGTGTACGACCCGCCGACGATGCCGAGGTTCGCCGTCGCGATGCCGAGCTCGCGCGCGTAGTCGGGACCAAGCGGGAGCACGATCATGAAGTCGAGGATGTTGACGAACTGGGCGAGCCCCACCAGGAAGACCACCTCGCGCTCGGAGACCTGAGACGCATCGCGCTTCGTCATGGCTCTCGGATGCTCCATCGCAGGCGCCGGCTGCAAGGAGAATCGCGTTCACGGTAGGCTCCCCCCATGGCAGCGATCGCCCCCGGCCCACGCGGACATTTCTTGCTCGGCAACCTGCCCGACCTTCGCACCCGACCGGCGGCGTTTCTCGCCGAATCGCAGGCAAGCTTTGGCGACGTGGTCCGGTTCTCGTTCGGAGGAAAGATCGCGCACCTCGTCTCGTCGCCGAGCGGCATTCGCCACGTGCTCCAAACGAACGCGAAGAACTACACGAAGAACACGCCCGGTGTGCAAAAGCTCAAGGCGATCCTCGGCGAGGGGCTGCTCACGTCGGACGGCGACTTTTGGCTGCGTCAGCGCCGCATCGCTCAGCCCGCGTTCCACAAGGAGCGGCTCGCGACCTTCATGGACCTCATCGACCGTCACGCGGAGGCGCTCTGCGCTCGTTGGCGTGCGTCCGCGGCGTGCGCCGAGCCCGTCGAGGCTCACCGCGAAATGATGGCGCTCACCCTCACCATCGTGGGCGAGGCGCTCTTCGGCGCGGACGTCGCCGCAGACGCTCCAACGGTCGCGCGCGCTCTCGATGAGATCCTTCACGTGCAAGATGCACGTTTCACGCGCGCGCTCCCGCTGCCCACATGGCTTCCCGTCGAAGAGAACCTGCGATTTCGACGTGCGAAGGCCGCGCTCGACGATGTGTGCTGGCGCATGATCCGAGCGCGCCGGGCATCGAGCAGCGGCGGCAACGACCTCCTCGCGATGCTCATGGATGCGCGTGACCCCGAGACGGGTCAGGGCATGACCGACGACCAGCTGCGTGACGAGGTCGTCACCCTCTTCGTATCGGGCCACGAGACCACGGCGAACGCCCTCAGCTACGCGCTCGCGCTCCTCGGAACCCACCCCGAGGAACAAGAGGCCCTTGCGCTCTCCGCGTCTTCGGACTTCCCCCACGGCGTCACCTGCGCCGCTGCGTATCGCTGGGCCCCCGTCGACCGGGTGGTGAGCGAGAGCCTGCGCCTCTACCCGCCCGGGTGGCTCTTCGCGCGCTCGCCGAAGGAGGACGACGTCATCGACGGCTTCGCGATCCCGCAGCACAGCTTCGTCTTCGTCTCCGCGTGGGTGGTGCATCGGAAGGAGAGCCTTTGGCCTCGCGCCAGCGCCTTCGAGCCTGCGCGCTTCGCGACGCCCCCGACCGATCGCTTCGCGTACTTCCCGTTCAGCGGGGGCCCCCGCCAGTGCATCGGCATCGGCTTCGCCGAGATGGAGATGCACGCGATCCTCAGCCGCATCGCGCGCGCCTTTCGTTGGCGCTCCGAAGGGCCGGTGCCCGCGGTCGACCCGAAGGTCACGCTTCGCCCACGCACCGAGATTTCCCTGCGCCTCGAAGAGCGCGTCGCGGCCTCACGCTGACGGCCGACCTCGCTTCAGGCTGCGGCGAGCGCACGCTCGAGCACGGCTGGGTCCTCCATGCGCACGCGGAGCGCCTCGGTCCCGCGCGAGATGTCCGCGCCGTCGAGCACGTAGTGGTCCGCGAGGAAGAGCGTGTGGAGCACCCAGCGCGGGACAATCGCTCCATCGACCACCCGCGGCACCTCCCGGAGCGTACCGGGCAAGAAGGCGCAGCCCGTGTTGCCGAAGGTGTGCCCGCCCACCGGTCCGTGGTCTCTCGCGAGGTTCGAGCTCACGCCGTAGGTGCCGAAGTGTCGAATGTAGAAGCGCGGGTCGGTGCGGGCCTTGTACGAGAACCATCGCAAGAGCGGGAGCGGGGCCTTCTTCACCTGCTCGATCGCCGCGAGCTGCGGCAAGGACTCGAGCGGCGCGGTCTTCGCTTCGCGCAACGCCGAGCCCACCTGACGGAGCGAGAGCGTGTCGACGTGGCGCAAGAGCAGCGGCAACAAGATCTCTTCGCCCGCCGCACCCGCGCGGGCCACGACGGTCGTGCAACTCACCTCCTCGAAGTCGACCTCGTAGCGGCGAAACCAACCGTGGAAGCAGTGTCGGTTCAGTCGTGGATGCGCAGCGACGACCTGCCCGGTGCTCCAGATGAAGTACGAGGCCAGGGTCACGGGGAAGCCGTCCTCCCGCGCGCGCGCGAGCACGGGCAGCACCTCCGTGAGATCGATCTCGTGCTCGGTCGAGACGACGAGGTGGTGGTCACGGGCGCGCGTGAGCTGATCGCCGATGAGCTCGCGGTTCTTGGAAAACGGCGTGATCTTCACGGCGCAGCGGCCTTCACGCGACGGCTCGAGCGGCGTCGCTGAACGCGGTCGACGACGACCACCACCGCGTCGTGGCTCGCGGCGTCCCAACCGGGACGGAACACGGGCCACTTGTACTGGCCGTCGCGCTTTCCCCCCGCGATGTCCGCGCGCCGCTGCGCCTCCGCCCAACCGCGATCCATCACGCAGAGGCGTGGCTCGAGGAGCCGCTTCGACTTTCGCTTCGCTCGGTACTCGTCGTTCTCGGCGCCGAGCGCGTCGTCGAAGGCCTCGAGGAAGCGCGCGAGCCGCGCGTCGTCCGGCACCTCGCCCTCGAGCTCGACGAGGAGATCGTAACGCAGGCCCGGCGCGTCGGGCACGAGGCGAAACTGGCGCAGCTCGTTGCCAAGCACACTGCGCGCGGAAGCCTCTGCGGCGAGCGCGTGGTTCACGTGCAGTTTCTCGCCCGTGATGTTCACCATGTCACGCCCCTTGCGCACGAAGGCAATGATCGGCGCTGTGCCATGAAAACCCTCGCAGCGGACGATGTCGTTCATGTCGTAGCGGTAGAGGCCGCTCCGGTGCGTCACCACGAGATCGTACTCGCCCCCGACCTCGAGCTCGTGGCCGAGGAGTGTGCGCGGCGAAGCGCTCTCGAGCTCGCTCACGGGGACGAACTCGAAGACGTTGGCGTGCCCGGTCACGACGCCCGCAGCGGAGCCGTCCGCGAGCGGCACCGTGAACGTCCCCTCGCTCGCACGGAGGCCGAGGTCGCGCAACACGGCCCTCTGGCCGATGTGCCTGCGCAGCCGATGGACCACCTGCCCCGCGCTTCCGCCGAGCCAGCAACTCACGAGCGCGAGGTGCGGCCACGCGTCTTCGAGGCGCAACGATCCACGCTTCGCGGCGAGGCGCTCGAGCTGCCGCGCCCGCTTTGGGTTCGGCACGAGCTTGCGCGCGACCGGGGAAAGATGCGAGGCCCACGTGTGCGCCGCATCCCGTTCGATGCCGAGGTTTCCCTCGTGAATAGCTCTCAGGAGACGCTCCGCATGGTCGACGGCGAGCTCACCGAGCTTCACGAGAGTCGCGGCGTTCGGCACCACGGCGAGGGAGACGTCGGCCTCGACCGCGAGCCGAAGCGCGAGCCAGTAGCGGAGATCGTACTCCTCGACGGTCATGACGCCGTATGGGATCGCGTAGTTGCGCCGGGCCGCCGCGGGCACGCGCTGGTACGTGAGGCCGCTCATGCTGCCGATGGGGAGGCCGTTGCGCGCGTACCCCTCGACCGCGGGGCTCACGATGCTCACGATCTTGCGCGCAAGCATGCTGCGATGATCGAGCGAGGAGCGGTGGATCCAGAGGCGCATGATCGCCGCGAGATCTTCCTTCCACGCCTCGGTCACGGGGATGAGCTTCGGCTGACCGGTCGTCCCGCTGGTGCTCGTGAACATGAAGGGCGCGTCGCCCGTGAGCGCGTGGAGGTCACCGTTGAGCAGCCGGTCGATCCACGGGCGGTAGGCCTCGTACTCTCGCACGGGAACCTGGGCGCGCCACGCCGATGGGTCGCGAATCGTGCGGAACCCGTGCGCGACGCCGAAGGCCGTACGCGCATTTCGTGAGCAAATCTCCTCGAGAAGCGACACCTGCGTCTTGCGGTAGTCGCGGACGCTCCGCTCGAAGGGTCGCTCGGCCACGATGCCGCGCGCATGCACCACGGCACGCGCGAGGACGCTCAACGCAGGGACCCACGATCGATGGAGTGTGAGCTCTTCGCGTACGCCATGACCCGGTCCTCGCGCACGTCGACGCCGTAGCCAACACCTCGGAGCGGGACGCCGACGCCGCGATGGCCGAAGGTCACCGGGCGGTCGCCGATGTCTTCCGCGAGCAGGTGCGCGCCGAAGCTCCCCTCGACGTACTTCGGGATGAGGTGCGCCGCGACGTGCCTCCCGACCGCCGAAAGGATCGCCGTCTCGCCCACCTGGCATCCAACTTGGTAGTCGAGCTTCTCGGCGTGAGCCGTCGTTGCCATGCGGAGCGTCGCTCCGAGGCCGCCAAGCTTCGAGAGGCGGAGGTTCAGGAGGTCGCAGCTCCGCTCGGCGAAGAGTGCGTTCGCGTCGGCCTCGGTCACGAGAGATTCGTCGACGGAAATGGCGGCGAGCTTCTTCGCGCGGAGGCGACCGAGATCGGCGCGGCGCGCGCGCCCGAGGGGCTCTTCGACGGTCTCGACCCGGAACTTCGACCAGCGAGCGAGGCGCTCCTCGGCTTCCTCGACGGTCCACGCGCCGTTCGCGTCCACGCGCAAGGACGCCTCTTCGCCGATGATCGCACGCACCGCCGCGAGGCGAGCGTCGTCGTCGTCGAAGCCAACCTTGACCTTCCAGTCGCGGAAGCCCACGAGCTTCAGGCGCTTCGCGACCTTCTCGGTGCCCTCGACAGAGCCCGCCGTAATCGCTGCAGAATACAACACTTCGCTCGACGCAGGGATCAGTACGTCCGCGAGGCTCGCCTTCGCGCTGCGCAAGAGGGCATCGACGAGGGCGAGCTCGATCGCGCAGTGAGCGGCGTTGCCCGCGATGACGTTCCCACCGTTGGGCGTCGGCAGACGCTGACCGATGGTCATGATGTCGCCGGTCGACACGGGCTCGGACCAGGCACGCCCGAAGAGCGCCTTCGCGAGCGGCCCCGTCAGATGCTCGAGCATCGTCTCCTGCGTCTCGCCGGTGACGTACGCACGCGGGACGCCTTCGCCCCAGCCGGTCACGCCGTTCTCGAGCGTGACCTTCACGAGCACGGAGTCGCTCGCGGTGCGATCGCTCGTGGCATGACGAAACGACTCCACGAACGGAAGCTCGATGGGGAACACCTCCAAGCGTGCTGCGCGGTGGGAAACCGTCACGAAATCATGCCTCCGGCTCGTGCCGCGGCTTGCACGGAGAAGTAGCGCCGCAAAAAGACGTTCTCGCGAAGGGTTGCGTCGACGAGCGTCTCGGCGTGATCCCCTTGGAGACGGTGATGGTCGGCGTAATCGCAGATCGTGTCAACGGCCTCTTCCGCGTGACGAAGGTCCACCTCGGAGTGATGGGTGAACCAGAGGAGATCCGCCCGGGCCAGGCCCCGGTGACGCTCGAGCGCGTTCGCGAATTCCGACGCCGTATGCGCGAGGAGCCACTCGAAGGCGCTGATCTCGACGAGCGCCGCGAAGCCGATCTCGCGAAGGGTACCGTAGAGGATCGGCTCCTCCGCACGCTCGCGGATGCTCTCGGCCGCACGCGCGCGAAGTTCGGGGATGCGCTCACCAAGCCCAGCGCCACGAAGGAGCACCTCGAGGAGCTGACCGTGCGCCTCGCCCTCGTGCGCGTCGAGGCCCAGCTCTTCGAGGAGGTTGTGCTTGACGCGCTCGACGCTCCCGGGCGGCGCGACCGCGTAGAGAAACCCAAGGTACTGCCCCGAGGCGAAGTGCGTCCGCGCGAGGGCCTCGAGGAACGCGTCGTAGACCGCGCGCGAGGCGTGCCCCTCGAGGAGCGCACGAACCTCCGGCGAGGCTTTGAAGACCTCGATTTGCTTTCGGTAAGCCGCTTCCACGACGTCACGGAGCGCCATGGTGGGATCGTCACTCCGGTCGCGTCACGCAGCAAGCAAAATGCCGAAGAAATGATTTCTCGATAGGCTCACCCTATGCGCCCTTCGTCCGCCGCACTCCTTCGTGGTCCTCTCGCCCGTGCCGCAGGGTCCACCGTGGCCTCACTCGCGATCGTCGCGCCGTTCTGGCCGCGAGGGGCATGGGCAGCGGCGATGAGCAGCGTCCTCAACGCCGCGGCCAACCTCACGCAGCCCGACTTCAGCCCCACCGACGAAGGTCCGGCCGAAGACCAAGGCACCGCGAAGCGCATCGTCCTCACGGTGAACGGAACCCAGATCCTGGCGCTCTTGGAGCACGCGTGGGCGCGCGGCGGAACCTTCCCACCCGCCGCCTGGGCGGCGACGTGGTTCGCGGTCGCTGCGCTCGGCATCGCGCTTCGAGCCTGGGCCGTGCGCACACTCGACCGTCACTTCACGTGGCACGTCACCATCGTCGACGGGCATCGCCTCGTCACGTCGGGGCCGTACCGGTGGTTTCGGCACCCGAGCTACGTCGGCGCGCTCGTCGCGTACGTGGCGTTCCCGCTGGCGATCGGCTCCTGGTTTGCGGCGCTCGTCGCCTACCCCGCGCTCCTCGACGCGTTTCGGCGCCGCATTCGGCTCGAAGAGGTGCGCCTCGCGTCGCACTTTGGGGAGGAGTGGACGACCTTCGCGGCACGCGTGACGTCCTCGTGGCCGGGCACGTGAGGGCGACACGACCACGTGTACAGCGCATGCATCTCCGCGTCCTGCCGTGATCGACAGCTCGTGGGGCGGGAACGTGACGATGACACGACCACGTGTACAGCGCATGCATCTTCGCGTCTCGACGTGATCGGTGGCGGCGAGGGGGCGGGCCGCTCCGGTGGGGCCCCAGCATTCTCCGCCCATCGCGTCGCAGCCCTCGGCGATCGCGCGGTCGCTGCAACCGACGACGGCGGAGCGACGC
>CAIOHM010000517.1 GCA_903858055.1 uncultured delta proteobacterium | reverse complement strand
CCTCGATCGCGGACGCGACGACCTCGGCCTCCGGGTGCGCGAGGAACTTCTCGAGGAGCTTCACGCTGCTGCCTTCCGGGATCATCGCGAAGACGTACGGAAGCTCACGCAGCGCGCTGCTCTCGTGCGAGCGCGTCGCGAGTTGCTTCTCGACCACCTGCGCGACCTCCTTGAAGCGGTCCGAGGCGAGCCCCACGAGCGACTCGCCCGCGACTTGGCGCGCGTCGGCGTCGTCGAGATCGAGCACGTCGATGAGCATTTCCACGACCGCGGGGCCTTCGAGCTCGGCAAGGATTTCCGCGATGGCCACGTAACGGCGCGAGGCCTCCTCTTCGTCGTCGACGGCGCCGGTCTTCGTGAGCTCGTTGCGAAGTCCGCGCACGAGAGCGTCTTGCTCGACGTCGAGCACCGCCTGCTGCGCGTCGGCGAGGGCGCGATGGGCGTTGAAGAGAGAAGCAAGGGCGGATTCGGGGGACGTGGCCATGGGCGCGCGGCTAGTCGCTTTCCGGCGGTTCGACCAGGGGTCGCTTCCTCCGGGGCGGTGCGTCAGACGATGCGGTTGCGTCACGAACGCGGCTCGGCGCAGCGGCGACGGAATCGGGCCACAGGGCTTCATACGGAGGTCACGCGGTTTTCTTGCGGTTGAAACACACCGGCCGCCGCGCGATCATCTCGCCACCGTTGCCTAACCCACAGACCACCTCCGAGACCGTCTCCCCTGACGCGCTGGGTGCCCGCATGCGGTGCCCGCAGTGCGGAGGCTTCTTCATCGCGGGCCGCAACGACCAGAGCGGGTGTTGCCCCTTGGACGGCACGCGGTTGGTCCTCGCTCCGCCGTCGAGCAGGCCTGCGGTCGATCCGTTCGTGGGCACGGTCGTCGAGAACCGCTACCGCATCGACTCCGTGCTCGGCGCGGGTTCGATGGGCGCCGTGTACCGCGCCCGCCAGCTCAACGTCGGGCGCGAGGTCGCGATCAAGATCCTCCGTCACGACCGCAACGCCGACGAGACGACGCTCGCGCGCTTCAAGCGAGAGGCGGAGCTCATCTCCAAGCTCAGCTCGCCGCACACGGTCACGGCCTTCGACTCGGGTCTCACGAGCGACGGTGAGCCCTACCTCGTCATGGAGCTGCTCCGAGGGGAGTCGCTCGGCCAGCGCCTCGCCCGCGTGAAGCGCATCGAAGTCACCGAGGCGATCGATGCCGCGATTCAGGTTCTTCGCTCGCTCTCCGAGGCCCACGCGAAGGGGATCGTTCATCGGGACCTCAAGCCCGACAACGTGTATTTTGCACAGGTCGACGGCGCTTCGGGGGCGCGCGAGATCGTCAAGGTCCTCGACTTCGGGATCGCGAAGCTCGTCGGCCGTGTCGATGCCACGCTCGACGTCATCGAGACCCAGGCCGGCGCGGTGTTCGGAACGCCTCGGTACATGTCCCCCGAGCAAGCCCAAGGGCTCCCCCTCGACGCGCGCTCGGACCTCTACACGCTGGGCACGATCCTCTACCAGATGATCAGCGGCCGGCCGGTCTTCGACGATCGCGAAGCGGTGGTCGTGATGGCGCGCCACATCAAGACGGCCCCCGCTGCGCTGCGCGACCTCGGGCTCCCGGTTCCGATCCCGGAAGAGCTCGACGAGCTGCTCAGCGATGCACTGGCGAAGGACCCCAACCTCCGTCCGCCGACGGCCGACGCCTTCGCCGAGCGGCTCCTGCGCATGTACGAAACCATGCTCGCGGATTCGAGCGGCATGCGCATTGCGCGTCGATCGACCCCCTCCGCGAACTCGTCCGCGTCGTTCGTCTCGATGCCCGTGATCGCAAACGACTCCCCCACGGTCGTCACCGCGGCGGCGGGTCCCGCTGCGCCCGCGCCCTCCACCGCGCCCGCAGACGAGCGGCGCGCGCACCTGACCCGCGCGATGCTGGCCTTCGCAGTCTTCTTCGTCACGGCGGTCGCCGGCTTCTTGGCGCTCCGAGGGCGCAGTGCCGCTACGCCCGTGCCCGCGCCGGTCGTCGTGACGACTCCGCCCCCCGTCATTCTCGCGCCGCCCCTTGGTGAGCCGGAGCACACCGACGAGGTGAGCGGAAACGAACTCGAGCCCTCGGCCGCGCCCCAAAAACCAAGCAAGGCGCCTGCGAAAGGCCCTGTGAAGCCCGCCCCCGGAAAGCCCGCGCCCCAAGCGGCACCCGCGGCCGAACCGCCCTCGACCAAGCCTGCAAACGGATACGGTATTTTCGAATGAATACGCAGCCCCCCGCGCAAACGAGCACGAGGCCTTCGGCGTCGGAGCTCGACGCACCGGATTCCTTTGCCTCGCTCCCACACCTCGAGCGAGCGCGGGCGTGGGTTGGCGCGGCCGACGCTGCGGAGACCGAGGAACGACGGGCGGAGTCGCTTGCCGAAGCCGCCCATGCGTTCGCAGAGGCCGGAGACCTCGCTTCGACGACCGGATGCCTCGATGCGCTCCTCGCCATGAACGAGCCTCGCGTGCGCAGCGCGCAGCGCGGGGTGGACGCCGCGACGATGATCGGGGACATGGGGCGTGCACTTCGCCTCTACACGTTCGTCTTGCCGAGCATCTCCCTCGACGACAAGCGCGCAGCGACGGCGCTCTCCCTCGCCGACGAAGCCGCGAAGCTCTCGGACCGCCCCCTCGAGCGCTTCTTTCTCCGCGAGGTCATGGCGGTTCACCGCTCCGAGGAGCACCTCGCGCGCTTCGCGCAATCGGTCGTGCTCTCCGCGCGTGAGGGCGAAGGGCTCGACGAGGATGACCGCTCGCATGCCGTGCTATCGCTCGTGCACCTCGCGCGCCGTCATGGCGGCTCCCACGGCTTCGCGTACGCGTCATCGGCGCTCGAACTCGACCCGAAGAACGACGACGCGCTCGAGCTCTTCGTCGATCGCGGCATCGAGGCGGGGCACCAAGACACCGTCCGCACGCAGCTTGAAGCGGCCGGTGCGGTCCTTGGTGCGAGCCGACAGGCGGTCGCGCTCGCCCGCATCGCCGCCTCATTGGATGACCGACCCACGGGTACGCTCCCGAGCGCTGCGACGTCGAGCTCGGCCATCGTGGACCTCGACGACCTCGCGGACGAACCTCCTGCGGTCAGTGACCCGCGCATCGCGGCGCTCCTCAGCGAAGCGGCCTCGCTGAAGTCGTTCCCCTCTCTGCACGTCACGAAGCTGCGCGAAATCCTGGTGATCGATCCGCTCGAGGCGACCGCGCTCGCCGAGCTCCGCGCCGTACTTGCGGCGCGTGGTGACCACGAGGGTCTGCGCGACGTCCTGGTGGAGGCCTCCGACACGGCGAAGGCTCGGCAATGGCCCGTCGCCAAGCGCCTCCCGATCGTGCGCGAGCTGGCCGAGCTCTGCGCAGGCCCCCTCGACGACGCGATCGGAGCGATCGAGGCCCTCGAGGAGCTCGTGCGCAGCGACGCCAAGAACACCGAGGCGCGCACCGCGCTCCGCGGGCATCTGGAGCGCGTGGGCCGCTGGGACGCGATCGCGAAGCTGCTGGAAGAGGGTCTCGTCAGCGCCGCTTCGCCCGCCGAGGCGCTCGGCGAGCTCGCGAAGCTTCACCTCGAGAAGCGCCGTGACACCGCCGCGGCCGCAGCGGCGCTCCTGAGGCGCGCTCGTCATCTCGGGAGCGACACGTCGGCGTGGCGCGAGGTGCTGCAACTCACGCGCGCGCTCCGCGATCGCGCGAAGCTCGAGGCCGCGCTCGTCGAAGCGCTCGCCGCGATCGGTGCGGCCCTGACGACGACCGAGCGGGCGACGCTGCACGAGGAGCTCGCCGGCCTTCGAAAGGCTTCCGGGGACTTCGCAGGCGCCGAGAAGCTCTTCAGCGAGGCTGCGCTCGCCACACGCGACGCGCGCCTCTTCGCCGCCGCCGAAGCCTGCGCTTCGGAGCTTGGTGCCGCCGAGCGCGCAGCCCGTGCCGCCCTCGCGCAAGCGGACCTCGCCGACGAGACCGCGCGCGCGCCTCACCTGGTGCGTGCAGCGCTCCACTTCAGCGAGGCCGGCGCAAGGAAGCTCGCGCTCGCGACCCTTCGCGACGCCGTTGGGTCCGGCGCGACACCCGACGTGGTCAAGCCCGTCGTCGAGCGCGCGGCGCGGGACGAGGCCGCCGAGACCTTCGACTGGGTTGCGACGATCGCGCTTCGCACGTCGCGAGACCGCACCGGTTGGCTCGCGCTGGCCGAGTCGCTCCTCGAAGGTCAGACGACGGCACCGCGAGCGATTCCTCTCGCGCGAGAGCTGCTTCGCCAAGGGCCCACCGCCGCCCGGCTGAAGCTCCTCGCACCGCTCCCCTGGGCCGCGGACGATGAGCTGCGAGGTCTCGTGGATGCGGTCGCCGCGCGCGTCGACGTTGGCCAGGAGCTGCGCACCGAGGCGGCCCTGCTCTGCGCGCACGCGTCCCGTATTCGCGGTGATCGCGAAGGCGCGCTGCGTGTCCTTCGAGCCCTCCCACACCCGCTCGACGCGCGCGTGGTCGCGGAGCTCCTCGAGCTCGGCACGGGCGTGCTCGGCGCTCAGGAGGAGCTCGATCTCGTCGAACAGGCCCTGACGACGACCGAGGCTAACGGCGCGGCGCGGACGCCTTGGCTCGCCCGCGCGATGGCGCTCGCCCACGCCCGCCACGACGCGCGCCGGGAGCTCCGCTACGCGCTCGAGCTCATCGCGCTCGACGCGGACGACTTCGATCGTCTCGCGCGCGCCACCACGCTCGCACGCGAGGT
>CAIOHM010000516.1 GCA_903858055.1 uncultured delta proteobacterium | reverse complement strand
GCCTCGCGTTCGAGGCGCAGGCCTCGGGGGCGCTCGTCGCGCGCGACGACGGGGTGCTTGCCGTCTACCCGGTTCTCGAAGTCGGGGGTGGCGCCGCGCCGGTGGAGCTCGTGCACGAGGGGGCCGTGGTCGTGCAGGGCGATCTCGTGCCCGGGAGCCGCATCGTGGCCACCGGCGACGTGCGCGTGCAGGGGGCCGTCGAAGGCGCCTCCGTGCTCGCAGGTGGCAGCGTGGTCGTCGACGAGGGCGTCGTGCGCAAAGGCTCCGTGCGCGCCGCGGGCGACGTGGTCGTGCGCCGCGTGGAGAGCGAGTCCGTCGTCGAGGCTGGGGGCAACGTGTTCGTGCGCGCGGACGCCATGGGGTCGCGTGTCGAGGCCGGGTCGTACGTGGTCGTGCTCGGCGCCGTCACGGGCGGCGTCGTACGCGCGCACGCGAGCGTCGAGGCGGATTCGTTCGTGCTCGGCCGCGCCACGAACATGCTCGTCGAGGTGAAGGGCGTCGCCGAAGGGGCCAGCGCCGCGGAGCTCCTGGGCCGCATCGAGGAGCTCGAACAGCAAGCGGCGCGCGCGCGCGGGGCCCTTGCGGGAACCCTCGCCGAGGCCGGTGCAACGAAGCTCGCACTCACGAAGCCCGCGCTGCCCGCGGGCCCCTCGCGTCCTTCCTCCCTGCTGCGCGCCGCGGCTCCCCACGGCGCCTCGCCCTCGCTCGCGCGCGCGGCGGCCCCGGCGAACGAGACCCTCGTGCGCACGCCGCCGACCTCGTTCGAGGAGTACACCGGTGAGGCGTTCACGCCGCTCACCACCGCGGCCGCGCTGCGCATCGATCTCCACGAAGACGAAGCGGTCGCGGCCGCCGTCGAAGCCTCCTTCCTCCGTGCGCGGCTGCCGCTCGCCGAGGGAGGGGCCGCCGCACCGTTCCCGCCGCGCGTCTTCGCGCGTTCGAGCTTCGGCGTGGGTGTGCGCGCCGTCGTCGAAGGCGCGCGATTTCAGGTCACGGAGGAGCTCGGAGGCGGGGTCCTCACGCTCCACGAAGGCGCCGTCACGCACCATGCGCGCGCCGGCCTCGGAGGCTCTCGCCGATGAACAGCTTCGCCCTCGATCCGCGCATGGCCGCCGAGCTCGACGTCGTGCTCGCGCGCTTCGCCCAGCTCCACCCCTACGAGCGCGCTTGGGAGGTCGAAGCGTGGGGCCTCGCGCAGACCGATCCGCTCCTGCGCGCGGCCTTCGCGCAAGTGTGGACCCCCACGCGCATCGCCAAGTGCGGCAGCGCGGAGCTCGAAGAGCAGCTGCGCGCGCTCGGCGTCGAGGCGATCGAAGAGCCGTTCACCATGGAGCGCGGCTCGAGCGCGTGGGCCGTCTCCGAGAAGTGGCAGGGCGGCGTGGACCGCGCGCTCACGGCGCACGAGGAGCTCTTCATGGGGCTCGCGGCGACCATGTTCTGGAGCCGCCTCCGCGCCGACGAGCCCTCGGACGAGATGGTCTACGATCGCCTCGTCGACGGGGAAATCCTGGCGGCGCAGCAGAAGTGGGGCGCGGCGTGCGACTGCTGGGGCTTCTTTTGGGAGTCGGTACGCGGCCGTATGCCGAAGGGTCAGCGGCGCGCCTCCGCCGTGAAGGGGCTCTTTCGCGGCGCCGTGCTCGAAGCGTGGGCCGAGCGCTACTGCATCGCGCTCGTGCACGCCTCGAAGGAGTCCGAAGAGGCGCAGGTCTACGCGGACCGGGGCGCGGCGTTCGTCGACGAGTTCCTCACGCTCTTCCCGCAAACGGGCGGCACCGCCGGGTGGATGCTCCAGGCGACGAAGGGCCGCTTCCAGGTGCTGCGCGGTCGTATTCCCGAGGGTTTCGCACGCTTCGAGGCCCTCGTGCGCGAGCACCCGCAAGCGCCCGCCTCGTACCGCGCCATGCTCGACGCGTTCTCGGGCGTCGAAGGACTCCCCGCCGCCACGCGCGCGAAGATCGCCTCCATGACCAAGAAGGCCCTCGCGCAGGGCGTCGATCGCGACGGGACCTGGGGCCTCGAGGAGCTCGCGGACGAGCTCGCGGGCCACGACGAGATCTGACCCACGCCCACCGCGCCGCGTAACGGGCGGTGGCTACTCCACTGCGACGAGTTCGACGTCGAACGCGAGGCCCGCACCGCCGGGGATCTTCGGCGGGCTTCCCGCGGTGCCGTAGCCAAGATCCGGCGGAATTCGCAGGGTGCGGCGTCCGCCGACCTGCATGCCCTTCACGCCTTCGTCCCAGCCCTTGATGACCTGGCCCGTGCCGAGCGTGAACTCGAAGGGCTCGCCGCGATCGCGCGATGAGTCGAACTTGGTGCCGTTCAAGAGGGTGCCTGTATAGTGCACCTTGATCTTCTTGCCGGCCTGCGCCTCGGCGCCGGTGCCAACGGTCTCGTCCTTGATCTCGAGGGTCTTCGGCGGCTCGGGGAGGGGCGGGGCCTTGGCGGGCGTGAACGCGGAGGGCGCGGGCTCGCTCGGGCGCGAGCAAGCGGCCGTGGTGCCGAGCGTGGCGAAGAGCGAAAGAGCTGCGAAAACGCGGTCGAAACGGGGGGTGTGCGTGGCGTTCATGGAGGCGCGGTGGGCAGGTTCGGGGTCGGGGTCGGGGAGCTCGGCGCGCACGCGAAGCTCAAGGCGCTTCGATGGGCACCGCGAGCGAGACGTTTCGTCCTTCACGCAGGAGGTCCACCACGATCGCCGGCGCGCGGCGCGCGGCCTTCGCGATCGCGACGAGGTCGTCCGGAGTGCGGGGCGCGACACCGTTCACGTGCGTGACGACGTCGCCGGGGCGGAGATCGAAGAGCGCGCGCGCGGCGCCGAGGTCGTGGCGCCCAAGCAGCCGCATGCCCACGAAGCGGCCGTCGCGGAAGACGGGGCGATCGGCGAATTCCAGCGCTTCGAGCACGCGGCCCGGGCCGTGGGCGAGG
>CAIOHM010000515.1 GCA_903858055.1 uncultured delta proteobacterium | reverse complement strand
GCGGTGGACTTCGGTCGCGACGCCGAGGACCTCCGCGCCCTCGACGTGAACGGCGACGGTCTCGCCGACGTGGTCAAGACCGGCGGCCAAACGACGAACGTCTACTTCGCACTCGGGCGCTTCCCCGGCGGGCACGGGCGCTGGGGCACTGGAAAATGGCAGGGTCCGAGCACGGCGAGCCTGAGCTCCGAGCCCGTGCGCACCTGCGTGCCCATGGCGGGCTTCCCCATGCGCTTCGGCGACGAAGAGGTGAAGGTCGGCGACATGAACGGCGACGGCTTGCCGGACCTCGTGCGCCTCCAGTTCGGCATGTTCAGGTACTGGCCGGGGCATGGCGACGGCACCTTCGGCACGAAGCGCGACTGCGCGGCGGGCACCTTCCCCTCGATGACCTTCGTGGAGCTGCGACGCGAGTTCGCGCCGATCGTGCCCGCGCAGCTGAGCGTGGCGGACGTGAACGGAGATGGTCTCGACGACGTGGTGCAGGTGCGCAGCGGCAACGTGGACGTGTGGGTGAACGAGGGCGGCGAGCGTCTCCTCCCGCGAATCACGCTGCCGGGGCTCCCCTGGGCGCAGGGCGTGGGGCAGCGCTTCCGCCTCCACGACGTGAACGGCAACGGCACGCCGGACCTCTTTTGGGGCGACCCGAACCACTACCGCTACGTGGACATGCTCGGCGGTCGTAGGCCGTGGCTCCTCGAGCGCGTGGAGAACGGCCTCGGCAAGACCACGGAGCTCGCCTACGCACCCTCCACCGAGCTCATGCTCGCCGCCGAGCGCGCGGGCACGCCGTGGGCGACGAAGATGCCCACGGTGCAGTGGGTCATCACGAAGAAGACCGAGCGCGACAACCTCGGCCGCGTGGGGCGTGAAGACGGCGTCTACACGACGGAATACGCGTACCGCGACCCGGTGTACGAGGGGCGCTCGCGCGAGTTTCGCGGTTTTTCCTGGGCCTCGAGCACGGAGCTCGGCGCGGGCCGCGCGAAGGTGACCGAGAGCGCCTTCGAGCTCGGCGCCTGCGTGGACGACGCGCGCACCTTCGGGGTCGACGCCTGCACGCTCGAGGGGCGCTGGAAAGACCAGCCGCGCGAGGCCTTGAAGGGCCGGCCGCTCTACACGCTCACGCGTGATCACGCGGGCACGGTGCTCGAGGTGAGCGCGGCCGAGAGCGACGTGCGGCTCCTCGCGACGGGGCTCGACGGGCGCGAGGTGCGCGCGGTGGTGCCGCGGCGCAGCCACGTGTGGAAGTTCGACACGAGCGCGTACGCGGGCGGCGGCGCGCCGGTGACGCTGAACGTCCACCGCATGCTCGATGGTGCTGGGAATCTCCTGGCGAACGTGCCCGTGCAGGTGCCGGTGCCAGGGAGCCGCTACGCCCACCTCGTGAGCGAGGAAGACGTGGACCTCGAAGGTCACGTGATCGCCAAGCGCGCCTTCGGATGCACCGAGGGGGCGCTGTGCAACGGGGTGGACGATCGGTTCACGACGACGACGGAGTGGACGCGCGTGGGGCCCGAGTCGCTCTTGTGGGCGCAGACGCGCTCCTACGTGACGCTCGACTGGGCGCCGAACTTCCGGCTTCGCGACAGCCTCGTGGAGGTCGACGCGCTCGGGCGGCCGGCGGCGACGCGCGCGGTGCTCGTCAACACGGTGGAGCTCGACCGGCGGCACGAGGTGAGCGGGCGGGCGGTGGCGCCTTCCCCGGCGAATCGCTCGCAAGATCGCACGGTGACGACGGGCGAGATCGCGTACGACGCGGTGGGGCACGTGGTCGTGAAGAAGGCGCCGGCGGGGGCGTGCGTGGCGACGAGCTACGAGGCGGTGTACGGCGACGCGGTGGTGCTCGAGCAGGTGGCGAGCGGCGACCCGGCGCAGAGCGGCGTGGGCGTGACCGGCGCGGCAGGGCAGCCGTGCGGGCCGGTGACCCTCGCGCGCGCGGCCTCGCACGATCGCGGCCTCGGTCAGCCGGTGCGCACGGTGAACGAAGCGGGCGAGCCGACGCAGGTGGCGTACGACGGGCTCGGGCGCCTCGCGACGGTGACGGTGGCGAGCGCGACGGCGCCAGGGCAGCTCGCGGGGGAGCCGCAGCTCCAGGTGGAGTGGTCGCTTCCGAACGCTGGAGAAGTGCTGACGAAAGTGCGCACGCGCACGCGCGTGGCGGCGGGCGTGTACCGCGAGGGCTACAGCGCGACGGACGGGCTCGGGCGCGCGCTCGGCGCTGTGGCGGAGGCGAACGACGGAGACCCGGGCGCGTGGGT
>CAIOHM010000514.1 GCA_903858055.1 uncultured delta proteobacterium | reverse complement strand
GGGGAACCGATGCCTTCTACGCCGCCGCCGCTCTCGACCATCCCAGGACTTCCACACGACCTGCTGGGCCGCGGCCCGGAGCTTTTCGACTTCGACCGCCTCCTCGCCGAGCGCGCCCGCACGGGCTTCGGGCTCACGGTGCTGGGCCCCTCGGGCATCGGCAAGACCGCGCTACTGAAGGCGATGCTCGCGCGCGCGAAGGCCTCCGCCGACGACGGCCCGCGCCTCCTCTCCGCCTCCGCGCGACCCGGCGATCGCGCCTACGGTCTCTTCGGTCGCCTGCTCCGCGTGCGCTTCGGGCTGGTCGACGGGCTCACGGAAGACGAGGCCCGCGCCCAGGTCCGCGCCGCCGTCGAACGCGTCTACGACGACCGCAAAGTGGGCGACGTGCTGCGGCTCTTTGGTCCGATCCTCGGCATCGAGTTCCCCACGTCGCCGCTCCTGCGCGCCCTCGAATCGGGCGCGGAGGGTACGCGTTTTCTCCTGCAATCCACCGTGCGCGCGTTCTTCGAGCTCGACGCGGCCGGCCACGCGGCGCAGACCGGTCAGGCCACCCTCCTCGCGGTCGACGACCTCCACCAAGCGGACGCGGACTCGCTCGATCTCCTCGCGTACCTCGTCGCGAACACGGAGGCGCCCCTCGTGGTGCTGGCCGGCGCGCGCACCGAACTCCTCGCGAGGTTCCCGCGCTGGGCGTCGCTCCCGCAAGAGCGGCACCGCACCTTCGAGCTCGGCCCGCTCTCCTCCTCGGACTCCTCCACGCTCGTCGAGCGGCTCCTCAGCCCTGTGACCGATCGCGACGCCGTCGAGGAGCTCGTCGAGGCTGCGGCCACGCTCGCCGGGGGAAACCCAGGGCTTCTCGAGCAAATGATCCGCGTCTACTTCGACGCCGGGGTGCTCCGTCGTGCCGCAGGCCACGGCCTCGAGACGTGGCTCGTCGACGTCGATCGGCTCGATCAGGTGCAGCTTCCGCTCACGGTCGCCGACGCGGTGAACGCGCGCATCTCGGCCCTGAGCACCGCGGAGCGCAGCCTCCTCGAGCACGCGGCGCTCATGGGCGGCGTCTTCTGGCTCGGCGGTCTCGTGGCGATCCAGCGCCGCGACGCGCACGGGCTCGGCGTCGACGCCACCGCCCTCGAGTGGGAGCGCGACCGCGTGCGCGCGATGCTCGACGACCTCGCGAACCGCGACTACGTGCTTCGCCTGCCGGACTCGACCTTCCCGCGCGAAGACGAGTTCGTCTTCAAGCACAACCTCGAGCGCGAGGCGCTCTCGACGCTCCTGCCGCCGGAGCAGGCGAAGCTCGGCCACCTCGTGATCGCGGACTGGCTCACGCTCCAAGGGTCCACGCGCCATCACGAAGATCACCTCGAGGCCCTGGCGCGCCACCTCGAAAAGGGCGGCAGCCTCGTCGCCGCCGCAGATCAATTCCTGCTCGCCGGCGACCTCGCGCGCGCGCACTTCGCGAACCACAAGGCCGCGGATTGCTACGCGCGCGCCCTCGAGCTCTTCGCGCAAACCGGGTCGGGCCTCGCGAACGATCGCCTCCGCGCACACCACCACCTCGGTGACGTGCTCGAGCGCCTCGGTAAGAACGACGAGGCCCTCGACTCCTTCGAGGCCATGGTCCAAGTCGCAGCTCGCCTCGGCGCCCTCGACAAGACCGGCGCGGCCCACGCCCGCGTGGGGCGACTCTTGCGTGAGCTCGGTCGCCTCGACGAGGGCGAAGAGCGCCTGCGCGAGGCCCTCGCGCTCTTCGAGAAATCGCGTGACGAGCGCGGCGTCGCGAGCTCGCTCGACGACCTCGGCAAGGTGGCTTGGCGCCGCGGCGATTACGCGACGGCCCTCGACGTGATGGGCCGCGCGCTCACGATGCGCCAGCGCATCGGCGACCGCCGCTCGATCGCCGTGAGCCTCAACAACCTCGCGAACGTTCACCACGACACGGGCGCCTTCCGCCACGCGATCGACCTCTTCGAGAGCGCGCTCAAGATCCGCCGCGAGATCGGCGATCTCG
>CAIOHM010000513.1 GCA_903858055.1 uncultured delta proteobacterium | reverse complement strand
TCACGCCGGCCGCTCCGGTCGCACCCGCTGCGCCGGTGGCGCCCGCAACGCCGGTGGCTCCGGTCGCGCCTGTCACGCCGGCCGCTCCGGTCGCACCCGCTGCGCCGGTGGCGCCCGCAACGCCGGTGGCTCCGGTCGCGCCTGTCACGCCTGTCACGCCGGCCGCTCCGGTCGCACCCGCTGCGCCCGTGGCGCCGGTGGCGCCCGCAACGCCGGTGGCTCCGGTGGCGCCCGCAACGCCCGTGGCCCCGGTCGTGCCTGCGTTGCCGGTTGCGCCGCTGGCGCCGGTCACGCCCGTCGCCCCCGCGACGCCGGTCGCACCCGCGAGGCCCGTCGCTCCGGTGATGCCCGTGGCGCCGAGGATCCCCGTGGCACCTGTCGCGCCTGTCGCGCCGGCCGCGCCCGTGGGCCCGGTGACGCCCGTGGCACCTGCGAGGCCGGTGGCTCCGGTCGCTCCGCTCGGGCCCGTCGCGCCGGGCAATCCCGTCGCGCCCGTCGCCCCCGTGATGCCTGTGGCGCCCGCGATCCCGGTCGCGCCCGTGGCGCCCGTGCCACCCGGCGTGCCGGTCTGCCCGGTCGCTCCGGTCGCTCCGGTGGCTCCGGTGGCTCCGGTCGCTCCGGTGGCTCCGGTCGCCCCCGTGCCCGAAGCGCCAGCGGTCGCGCCGCTCGCCCCCGCGGTGACGGCAAGCCACACGCCGCCGGTGCACACCGAAAACGACTGCTCCGCGACCGCGTACGCGACCTCGAGCTCGTGGCTCGGATCACATGCAGGCCGCACAGCCTCGCTCGCATAACTCACGACCGCGCGCGCGTCGGGCGCGAGGTCGCTGCTGCACGCCGCGGAAGCAAGCACGGCGGAGCCTGCCGCCAGCGAAAGGATGCCGAGCGGTCGCCTCCGCGTGCGCGTGGCGCTCACGCGCCCACCGTCGAACGACGCGGGTGCTCGGATCCCGAAGCCCACGCGGCACGACGCTCGTTCACCTGTACCGGGCGCGCGGTTCTCTGCGGAAGGTGCGGCGCGCGGGCGGTGAACATCCCTCAAGGCTACGGATGTGCCCCCTGGCGGTCAAGCGCCCGCGTTGCGGGGTTCGCATCGCGGGCGGAACGCGCGTCGTCTCGAGGGGCGCGAGGAAGGGGCCTCGCCAAGCGGCACCCCGCGCGCCTCCTCGAAGGCCTCGGACCCGCGCGCTGCCGGTAGCGTCGACCTGAGGCAAAAAGAGGCTCTTCCTCGGGGCTTGGCGCGGTAGAGCGACGGCCCATGCGCACCCCGATCCTCCTTTGCCTCACCCTTGCCGCGTGCAGCGGAGGGACGGCCTCGACGCCCAACGCGGTGGACGTGGTCGATGCGGCGAGCCTCGACGACGCGGGCGATGCGCGCGACGGCGGGGGCTTCGCGAGCGACGCGAGCACCGCGCCCGATGCGACCCTCGCAGACGACGCAGGCTCGGCGCGTGACGCCGCCGCGGCGGTGGACGCGAACGATGCGGCGACGAACGATGCGGGCTCGGTCTACGACGCGACGGCCGACGCAGGTCGCGATGCAGGCACGGCGCTCGATTCCGGCTTGCCGCGCAGCGACGCAGGCGCGATCCCCGATGCGGGGCTGGTCGCGGACGGAGGCCTCGATGCGGCGGTCGACGGCGGACCTGCGACCTCGGCGGGCACGGGCTTCGCGACGACGGCGACGCGCTGGAGCGTGCCGCCGAACGGCCTCGCCGACGGCTTCTTCTCCGCGGCGTACACGCTCGGCGCGCGCGGCTGGTTGGTGATCGACCTCGACGCCGACGGGCTCGTCGACCTCGTGCAGACCTCCGACAGCCAGAACGGCTCGGGCTTCGTGTGGAACGACCTGCAGGGGCCTTACTGGCGTTTCTTTCGTGGCACGGGCACGGGTTTCGCGACGACGCCGACGCGCTGGGCGGTGCCCGCGAGCGGCCTCTCCGACGGCTTCTTTGCGGCGTATTACGCGAGCGATACGCGGTATTGGGGCCTGACCGACCTCGACGGCGACGGGCGGGTGGAGCTCGTGCAGACCGGCGACCCGGCACGGAGCGGCGGCTTCGTCTTCACCGACGCGCAGGGGCCGTACTGGAAGGTCTGGCGCTCGGGCGCGAGCGGCTTCACGACGAGCTCCACGCGCTTCGCGGTGCCTGCGAGCGGCCTCTCGGACGGCTTCTTTGCGACCGCCTACTGCTCCGACGCGCGCTGCTGGACCCTCGTGGATCTCGACGGCGATCGCTACGCCGACCTCGTCCAGAGCGCCGACCCCACGCTGAGCGGGGGCAAGGTGTTCAGCGACACCACGGGCCCGTACTGGAAAGTGTGGAACGGGAGCGCGAACGGCTTCGCGCCGAGCCCGCGGCGCTTCGGGGTGCCGACCTCGGGCCTCGCGGACGGCTTCTTCGCCACGAGCTACGCGAGCACGGCGCCCGGTACGCGATTCTGGTCGCTGCTCGACCTCGACGGCGATCGAAGGCTCGACCTCGTGCAGAGCGCAGACCCCGCGCGCAGCGGCGGCTTCGTGTGGAACGACGCGCAAGGCCCCTCGTGGCGCGTCTTCCTCGGCGGCGCGTCGTCGTTCGCGGCCGGTGTGCGCATGGGCGTGCCCGCTTCGGGCCACACGGACGGCTTCTTCGCCACGAGCTACTTCGCATCGCCCACGGTCGGCGGTGAGCGCGTGTGGATGACGATCGATCTCGACGGCGATCGGCGCCCGGAGCTCGTGCAGAGCGCCGACCCTTCGCGCACGGGGGGCTACGTGTTCAGCGACGTGCAGGGGCCGTACTGGAAAGTGTGGCGCCTCGGCCTCGCGGGGCCGACGGGGCCTTCACGCTGGAGCGTGCCTGCGAGCGGCCTCTCGGACGGCTTCTTTTCGCCCTTCTGGACCGACAGCACGAACGGCTCTCGTGCCTGGTTCATGCGCGACCTCGACGGCGACGGACGCCTCGACCTCGTGCAGACTGCAGATACCGCGCGAAGCGGCCTCTACGTCTTCAGCGACGCGCAAGGCGCCTACTGGAAAGTCTACCGCGGGCGCTGATCGGTCGCGCCGAGCGTCGCCCAATACGCAGCGCGCTCGCCGGCGCGCACGAGCGTGAGCGCCGCCGCGAAGGCCTTCGCCGTGTAAGTGACCTCGAGCTCGAACCCCGCGGCGCGTGCGAAGCCCAGGGCCTCTTCGGCGGGCCGTGTCGTGTGCCCATAGCCCGCGCCCACGAAGCGCGCGTCGGGCACGAGGCGTCTCCATGCTTGGCGTGCCGTGCCTGCGCCGACGAGCCCTCCCGCGACCGCACGCGCGAGGAGCTGCGCGGCGAGCGCCGTCGAACCGAAGGCGGGCGCACTCACGACGACCGCATGCACGCGCGGGCCTCGGTCGCCGAGGGCCTGCGCGAGGCCAAGGGCGATGCCGAGCGCGGTGCCGCCGGAGCCGAAAGGCACGACGATCGCATCGAGACCCGCGAGCGTCGGGTGGCGTGCGACGAGCGCGCGCGTCGCGGCGGCGTGGGCTTCGAGCGAGCGGGGCGTCGATCCGCCGAGGGGGATGAAGAAGGTCTTTGGGTCGCGCGCGATGGCGAGCGTGCGCGCGGCGCTCCGGAGGGTTGTTGTAGAGTGCACGTGGTGTGCAACGAGCCCTGCTGCGAGGCCCGCCTCCCTCACGGCGCGCACGTGCTCGGTCTCGGGCTGCGGCCAAAGCGCCGCGTGGACCTCGAAGCCCGCCCGCGCGCCGTGCACGGCGGTCGCGAGCACGTGGTGGCTGCCGTACGCTCCGCAGGTGAAGAGTCTCTTCGCTCCGTGCGCCCGGGCCTCGCCGAGGAGCCCGCCGAGGAGCTTGCGCGCCTTGTTTCCGCCGAGGGGCGAGGCGCACGCGCGGTCGTCGATGACCGCTAGTTTTCCGGAAAAACCAACGATTTCACGAAAGAAGGGGGCTGGGATCGTTTCGGTCATCGGCCGTTCACACCGCGGAAACAACGCAAACGTAGCCTTTTTCCCGGTTCTGACGCTGTGCGCAAAATGCGCTCTTCGCGAAACATTCCCGAAACAAACGATCCGTTACCAACTACGTATCCCACGGAGAGACCCCATGAAGAAGGTCGAGGCGATCATCAAGCCGTTCAAGCTGGACGAAGTCAAAGACGCCCTTGCCGAGGTCGGCATCCAGGGCATGACCGTCACCGAAGTGAAGGGCTTCGGCCGCACCGGCGGCAAGAAAGAGGTCTACCGAGGCTCGGCCTACGTGGTCGACTTCGTGCCGAAGGTGAAGATCGAGATCGTCGTCGAAGACGGTCAGGTCCACGACGTGCTCGACGCCATCGAGAAGGCCGCGAAGACCGGCCGCATCGGCGATGGCAAGATCTTCGTCTCGCCGATCGACGAGGCGGTGCGCATCCGCACCGGTGAGCGCGGCAAAGACGCCATCAGCTGATTCGAAGACC
This sequence comes from uncultured delta proteobacterium, assembly GCA_903858055.1. Classification (GTDB taxonomy): domain Bacteria; phylum Myxococcota_A; class Polyangia; order Polyangiales; family Polyangiaceae; genus CAIQDA01. Next base: position 2,091 of record CAIOHM010000513.1, on the reverse strand, counting down.
ACGGATGCATCTGTGCATCCTGCAGCATCCCCATCCCACGCATCCGACAGAAGCAACGCATCGAGAGAGGACGAGTCATGACGCCGAAGGAAGCAGTCGAGCTTGGTAAGAAGCACAACGTTCAGTACGTCGATCTCAAGTTCATCGACTTCCCGGGTGTGTGGCAGCACACGACGATCCCGGCGTGGCGCCTGACCGAGGAGCTCTTCGAGGAGGGCATCGGCTTCGACGGCTCGTCGATCCGCGGCTGGCAGCCGATCAACGCGAGCGACATGCTCATGATCCCCGACGCGTCGACCGCGAAGATCGACCCGTTCTACGAGCGCCCGACTCTCTCGGTCATCGCGACGATCCACGACCCGATCACCAAGCAAGAGTACAGCCGCGACCCGCGCTTCATCGCGAAGAAGGCCGAGGCGTACCTCAAGCAGACCGGCATCGGCGACACCGTGTTCATGGGCCCCGAGGCCGAGTTCTTCGTCTTCGACGACGTGCGCTTCGACCAGTCGCAGGGCAACGCGGGCTTCTACTACCTCGACTCGAACGAGGGCATCTGGAACCAGGGCCGCGACGAGAAGCCGAACCTTGGCTACAAAACCCGCAACAAGGAAGGCTACTTCCCCGTTCAGCCGACCGATCAGCTCGCGAACCTCCGCATGGACATGATGACCATGCTGCAGAACACGGGCCTCGAGATCGAAGTCGGCCACCACGAGGTCGCGACCGGCGGCCAGTGCGAGATCGGCGTGAAGTTCGCCACGCTCCTCAAGGCGGCGGACAACCTCCTTTGGTACAAGTACGTCATCAAGAACATGGCGCGTAAGGCCGGCAAGACCGCGACCTTCATGCCCAAGCCTCTCTTCGGTGACAACGGCAGCGGCATGCACGTGCACCAGTCGGTCTGGAAGGGCGGCCAGCCGCTCTTCGCGGGCGACGGCTACGCGGGTCTCTCGGAGACCGCGCTCTATTACATCGGCGGCATCATCAAGCACGCGAAGTCCCTCGCCGCGCTCACGAACCCCACGACGAACAGCTACCGCCGTCTCGTGCCGGGCTTCGAGGCTCCTGTGAACCTCGCGTACTCGCATCGCAACCGATCGGCCTCGTGCCGCATTCCAATCTCGGGCCCGTCGCCGAAGGCGAAGCGCGTCGAAGTTCGGTTCCCCGATCCGTCGTGCAACCCGTACCTCGCCTTCTCGGCGATGCTCATGGCCGGCCTCGACGGCATCCAGAACAAGATCAATCCGGGCGACCCGCTCGACAAGGACATCTACGCGCTCTCGCCAGAAGAGCTCAAGACCGTCCCGAAAATGCCGGGCAGCCTCGAAGAGTCGCTGGAAGCTCTCGAGAACGATCACGAGTACCTGCTTCGCGGCGGCGTCTTCACGAAGGACGCCCTCGACGAGTGGATCGAATACAAGCGCACGCGCGAACTGAACCCGATTCGCATGCGGCCAACCCCGCACGAGTTTACGCTGTATTACGATATCTAACGTGCCGCAGCCCGCGCGCTGCTGTCGTCAAGGCGTCGTTCACATCAATGCGACGTAAGACGTATAGCGGTTAGCCCATAGATGCGGAGTAGGCGTCGTAAGCCCGGACCTTCCTTTGAAGGCTCCGGGTTTTTTCGTGGCAAGCGATCGAAGGCGCTAAGAGCCGACGAGGACGCGCAAAAAAGTGCGCGTCGCCTAGCTTTTCTGCCGCTTTCAGGTTGACGCGGCGCGTAAACACGTCATGCTGCGTCGTGCCAACCAGGAGAAATGCATGCGACGTGTGAGCCCGCTCTTTGATGTCGTCCGCGATGCTACGGGGCGCGAGCTCCTTCAAGTGTACGTCGACGGCATCGAGCTTCTTCGCCTTACGATGACGAACAAAGGCACTGCCTTCACCCAGGAGGAGCGCCGGAACCTTCGCATCGATGGGCTTCTTCCGCCGCACGTGTCGACGTGAAAGAGATCAAAACTGAGTGTGTTTGGACTAATTTCTGAAGGGAAATTGACCATGGGCCAAATGACGTACAACAAACTCTCCGGTTGGGTCAAAGTCGACGGCGTTCGCGTCGGACAAAACCGACCGACCGGCAGAGTGCTT
>CAIOHM010000512.1 GCA_903858055.1 uncultured delta proteobacterium | reverse complement strand
TCCACTCTCGAGCTTGCGCCCGCGCGCGTACGCGGTCAGCGCGGGCACGTCGACTTTTGGCACCGCGATCGTCGCCACCACGAGCGGCGCCGACGCCACGGGCAACCATCGCTTCACGCTGCAAGGGCGCGTCGAGACCGAGCTGCCCCAGCTGCAGTTCGATGCAGCTTACAGCTATGAGCGCCTGCGCGCGGATCTCGAAGTGCGCGCGTACCGAACGCTCTCGGCGCGCGGCGGGGGCACGAACCGCGCCCTCTACGTGCTCCCGTGGGTGCAGGAGTCGATCGGCCTCGAGACCGCCGCGACGCTGCCCTTCCCCTCGACCTTCACAGGTCAGTCCGCATCGCTCGCCGCGGGCTTCACGCGCATCGCGGGCGAGCCTGCCCCGGGAGCGCTCGACTTCGATCCCTTCAACCGGCCGATCTTCCCGTTCGAGGGCACGGTGGCCTCGCTTCGTGCCGGGTGGTCCTACCGACGGACGCAGCAGTTCCTGTACGCGATCGGCGCCGAGCGAGGCACGACGCTCGGGCTCTCGGGGCTCGTGGCGAGCGAGCTCGTGGGCTCGTCGCGCGGAGGCGCCTCGGTCACGGCCAGCGCGACCCACTACCTGCCCCTCGCCGACCTTCACGGGAGCCTCGCGCACCACACGATCGCCCTCCGCGGCGCGGCGGGCACGAGCGACGGCGACTACCCGGGGCCCGGAGCCTTCAGCCTCGGCGGCTTCCAAAGCGGCCTGCCCTTCGGGACCTTTCCCAACGTGCTCGTGCAAGGCGGCGTGGCCCTCCGCGGCTACGCGCCCTTCGCGCTCTCGGGCCGAAGCTACGGCCTCGCGAACGCCGAGTACCGCTTTCCGCTCCTGAACGTCGACCGCGGCGTCGGCGCGTACCCGGTCTTCTTGAAGCGCCTCACGGGCACACTCTTCACCGACGTCGGCACGGCCTTCACGCGCGCGGGCGAGGCTTCACTGCGAGGCGGCTCGGGCGCCGAGCTCTGGGTCGACACGACCGGCGGCTACTTCGTGGACCTGCTCTTCCGCGTCGGGGTGGCGCGAGGTTGGAGCACCGACGGCCTCTGGCAGACGTATTTCCTCGCCACGACCGTGTATTGACCACGTCTTGATCAGAGACGTACCGAAACGCGCTCGCCGCCGACGCGGTCAGTTGCCGAGGCGCACCGTGGGGAAGCGCGCGCCCTTGCCGAGCTCTTTCGTTGCAGGAGCGCGCTCCGCGGGAGCGACCGCAGGTGTGTAGAAATTCGCGTCGCCGGCGACGACGGACTCGTCTTCCACGAGCCACGTGCCCGTGCTGGTCTTCCGCCACGTTTGCTCCACGGTGGAGCTCCGAAGCATGAGCTCGCCGGGCGAGTACCACGAGAGCTGCGCGATCACGGTGCCGCGGTCTTCCACGGCCTCCACGCGCAGCACCTCGACGTCCGTCACGTTGCGATCGGAGCCCAAGGGGCCGTGGAGCTTCGCGAGCTTCTCGCGCGCCTCGGGCTTCTCGTAGGTCGGCAGCACGCCCGTGCGGCCGAAGCGGAGGTGCACGAGGTAGTCGTTCGCGGTCTCGCCGAGGCGCGCGCCGGCGCTCGGCATGCACGCCGCGAGGGAGGTGAGGGCCCAAAAGACGAAGGCGCGAAGCCCGAGAGCTTCACGCCGTCGATGCCCGAGGGCCGGCCAATCGCTCGACCTCACGAGGCCTTCGGAGCCGCCTTCTTGGTGGCCTTCTTCTCGGCCGGGGCAGCCGCGGCCGCCTTGTGTTCAGCGGCATGACGGGCAAGGCGGGCCTTCTTCTTGGCCTGAGCCTTACGGCGCCTCATCTTCAGCGAATTGCGACGATCACAATAACCCATGGGAACCTCAGAGGGCGCGAAGCATGACCACGCGCAGGCGGCCGTGTCAAGCGATCGCGACGGACCGCGCGGGAACGTGGACTCAGGAGCGAACGCTCGGCTTCGACTCGGCGCTGATCGACGGGCGACTTTGGATCTCGAGCCGGTAACGGCTGTTCGTCGTCTCCAGGTAGAAGACGTCGCTTCCCGCCATGCGCAGCACGCGACGCACCGGGGTCGTCACGAACTCGTGGAGGCCGTCCGGGAACTCGATGACCACGACCGAGCCCTTGCGCGGCGCGCGCACGAGGCGGCCTACGACCGCGCGCGCATTCGAGCCGAGCTTGTGAAGGACGACGTTCACGAGGCCGAGCGTAGCACCCGAGACCTTGCCGTCTACAACGCCCTCGTTGCGCCGCCCGTCGATTCCTTGTACCGCCTCACCCTCATGGTCGGCGCGCTCTGGGGAGAGATTCGAGGTCCTTTTGACACCAGCGGTCCTCGCGGATGCGTCGAGGTCGTCTGCGGCTCGATGTTCAGCGGCAAGACCGAGGAGCTCCTGCGCCGCGTCAAGCGTGCAAAGATCGCGCGCCTGCCCGTGCAGCTCTTCAAGCCGACCGTCGACGCGCGCTACGACGCCGTGAAGGTCGTGTCGCACGCGGGGGGCCATGCCGAGGCGCTCCCCGTCGCGAGCGCCGAGGAGCTCGAGGCGAACTTGAGCGAGCACACGCGCGTCGTGGGGATCGACGAGGTGCAGTTCTTCGACGATGCGATCGTCGCCGCCGTCGACCGCATCGCCGATCGCGGCGTGCGCGTGATCTGCGCGGGGCTGGACCTCGACTACCGCGGACTCCCCTTCGGCTCGATGCCTGCCTTGCTCGCGATCGCCGAGCAAGTCACCAAGCTCCAAGCCGTGTGCAGCCAGTGCGGCGCACCGGCGACCCGCTCCCAGCGCCTCGTCGCGCGCGAGGGCCAGCTCTTCGTGGGCGGGGCAAGCGAGTACGAGCCGCGCTGCCGCGCGTGCTTCTTGCCCATGGCGATCGTCCCCGTCGACGGCTGATCGCGCCGCGTGACGCGACGGCCACGCCCCGCGCGCGGGCGGGACACAACGAAAAAGGAGCGACCCGGGGGCCGCTCCTCATTGCGATCTCGTTTAGGGATTACCTAAACAAGACGTTTTTCACCAGTCGCCACGGCCGCCGCCGCCACG
>CAIOHM010000511.1 GCA_903858055.1 uncultured delta proteobacterium | reverse complement strand
CCGAGGCCCTTGCCGTCGAGAAGAAGTTCGACGTCAACACGCTTCTTTCCGCGCGGCTCGCGCCCGACATGTACCCGCTCGTGAAGCAGGTCCAGGTCACGTGCGACACTGCAAAATTCCTCGCCGCACGCTTGACTGGAACCGAAGCTCCGAAGCACCCGGACACCGAGACCACGGTCAAAGAGCTCCGCGATCGTATCGCTGCGGTGCGCGATTACTTGGGCTCGTTCACGGACGCGAGCTTCGAAGGCGGCGAGGCACGCGTCGTTCCCCTGCCCTTCTGGCCGGGCAAAGGAATGCTCGGGAGCGACTACGCCACGAGCATGGCGACGCCGAATTTCTACTTCCACTTTTCGATGGCGTACGCGGTGCTTCGGCACAACGGCGTCGATGTTGGAAAGACAGACTACATCGGCGCGATCGCCACGGTCGACCTCTGACGCGTTGGGGAAACCCGCGGCTCCAAAGCCTCTCTTGCTTCGGCGAGGGAGGCTTTTTCCGCTCTATCGCGACGCCTGCATCGTCCGCGAAAGCGAGCTAGGGTCAGCCTCCATGAGCGCGAGCCCTCTCGTCCAAAAGCTTATCGACGACCGCGTCGACATCGTTGGCGATGTGCATGGCGAGATTGAGTCGCTCCGTGCACTGCTCGCGGGCCTCGGTTGCGACGTGGAGCGAGCTCGCGTCGAGCGCCCGATCGTCTTCGTTGGCGACCTCATCGACCGCGGGCCCGACAGTGTCGCGGTGGTCGAACTCGTCGAGCACCTCGTGCGTTCCGGCGTGGCGCAAATCGTCCTCGGCAATCACGAGTTCAACCTCTTGCGCGGGGACCGAAAAGAAGGAAACGGCTGGTTTTTTACTACCGAGGAGCGTGTCGACGGTTGGCACGACAAAGGCGAGGTCGTCCCGTTCGCCTCGCGCGTGGCGACCGAGAGCGAGCGTGCACGCATTCGCGGCTTCCTCGAGACGATTCCCCTCACCCTCGAGAGCGACTCGTTGCGCGTCGTTCACGCGGCGTGGGCGGAGGGCGCGCGCGTCACGACCGCCACCGCACCGAATCTCGTCGAGGTGCTCGATCTCGACGCCGAGCCCGCGAGCGAGCGCCTCGCCGATCGCTTCGCGGGTGCCCCGACCCTCGCGGAGATCACGAACCCGCTCGTGCGTCCGCCGGTGCACGAAGCGTTCGCGCGGGCCCTCGCCGACGCGCAAAACGCCGACCCCGCCAAGGTCCTCACCTCCGGCCTCGAGAGGCCCGTGCTCCGCGGTGCGGAGCCTCACTTCATCGCCGGGAAATGGCGCCTCACCGAGCGCGACCCTTGGTGGGAGGCCGACGACGACGAGCGCCCAGTGGTCTTTGGACACTACTGGCGCAGGCGGAGCGCCGGGGGCATCCCGTTCAAGGCCTCGGTCTTCGGCGACACCGCGCCGCTCGCGTGGTTTGGCAAGCGCGGTCAAGCGTTCTGCGTCGACTACAGCGTGGGCTACCGGTTCCGTGCGCGTCACCTCGGCACCGACGAACGACGCGATTTCGCCCTCGGCGCGCTGCGCATGCCCGAGGCCTTGCTCCGTTTCGACGACGGCACCACGTGGACGCCGACGCTGCGCACGCGGTGAGCCGCACCACGCGAAAGGTACGTGCATGATCCAAGTGTTCGGGACGAACAAGTGCAAGGGCACGAAGGCGGCCGAGCGGTTTTTCGCGGAGCGTGGGCTCAAGATCCAGCGGATCGACCTCGCCTCCAAGGGCATGGCGAAGGGCGAACTCGAGCGCGTGGCGAAGGCCGTCGGCGGGATCGTCGCGCTGCTCGACCGTGAGGGGGCGCGCGCGAAAGCGAAAGGCCTCCACGTGCTCAGCGTCGACCAGGAGCGCGTGAAACAGATGCTCCTCGACGACGCGCTCCTCTTGCGGACGCCCATCGTCGCGCGTGGTAGCGTCGCCGCCGTCGGAGCCGACGAGGCCACGTGGAAGCGTCTCGCCGAAGCCGAAAAGCAAGGAGCCTGAGTTGCCGATTCGTCCGCGCTACGCTGCCGCTGCGCTCGCTGCTTCCTTGGCCCTCGCATGCGGGGACTCGGGTCTGAAGACCGTGGGCGGCACGACCGAAGACCTCGACGCGGGCGTGCCCGACGAGGCAGGCGCTGTCCCGGCCTCGGACGCTGCAGCCTCCCCGCAGCAAGTCCGCGTGGTGGTGAAGCCCAACGGACAAGCCGACGGCGAGGTGATCGCGGCGATCAAGAGCGCCACACGGTCGCTGCGTCTCTATGTGTATTTGCTCACGGATTCGGACGTGACCGCTGCGCTGATCGCGAAGGCGCGCGCGGGCGTCGACGTGCGCGTCGTCTTGAACAAGACCTTCCCGGTCACGGGCCAAGACAACCAAGCGGTCTTCGACGAGCTCACGCGCGGGCGGGTCAAGGTCGTCTGGGCGCCGAGCGGTTTCGTGTACTCGCACGCGAAGGTCGTCATCGTGGACGACCAGCTCGCCTGGGTCATGACGATGAACCTCACGGTGAGCGGCTCCGAGACGAACCGCGAATACCTCGTGGAGGATCGCGAGCCGGCCGACATCGCCGAGGCGAGCGCCATCTTCGACGCGGACTACGCGAACCGGTCGTACTTTCCGTCCGGCGGGCTCGTGGTCTCACCGAACAACACCACGCAGAAGCTCGTGGCGCTCGTGACGCGCGCCGCGTCGCGCGTCGATCTCGAGGGCGAGAGCCTGAGCGACACGGACGTCGTGAACGCCCTGATCACCGCCAAGCAGCGGGGGGTCGCGGTTCGCGTGGTGCTCGCGAACGATCGTTCGTCCACCACCGCGCAGCGCTCGGCGGTCGTGGCCCTCAAGGCGGCGCGCATCCCCGTTGTCTCCTTCGGGAACGAGAGCGGGAGCGGCACGAGGACCACCCCGTACGTGCACTCCAAAATGATCCTCGTCGACGGCAACGAGGCCTACGTAGGCTCGGCGAATTTCACGACGAACGCCCTCGACAGCAACCGTGAGATCGGTGTCGTCGTGCGCGACGCGGCCGCCGTATCGCTCATCGGTACGACGTTCGACGCCGACTTCCGTGGCGGTCGCGCGCTTTGAGCGCTTGAGCCCCCGCCGCAGGCACAACCGCCGCACATCCTCGGCATCCGAAGAGCCGTGGACCACGCAACCGAACTCCCGCAGCGCCTCGGTGACCTCCTCGCGAGCCTGAACCGCGAGAACCTCGAAGCGGTGCTGCCGAACCTGCTCGCTCTTTACGACGAAGCGATGGTGTTTCGTGACCCGATTCAAGAGCTCCGCGGGAAACCGGCCTTCGAGCACATGAACCGCAGCCTCGCGGCGCGTTCGCGGGCGTTCCACTTCGAGCTCCTCGACCGGGCCGGCGACGACGCACGGGCCTTCTTGCGCTGGCGCATGGTGATGCAGCCGAAGCTCGGACGCACGATGGAAGTCGAGGGGACGTCGTTCCTGCGCGCGAACGACGCCGGCCTCGTCGTGGAGCACGTGGACTACTGGGACCTGCCCTCGTTCTTTGCGTCGGCCGTTCCCGGCGGCGAGCGCAT
>CAIOHM010000510.1 GCA_903858055.1 uncultured delta proteobacterium | reverse complement strand
GCTCGCGCATCTCGAGGACCGGATCCTTCGCGACTTCGTCCATGAAGCGAATGCAGCGCGTGCACATGACGCAGCGCTCGGCGTCGTACACGATGGTCGGCCCGAAGCTGACGGCCTTCGGCTTGTGCACCGGCTCGTCGTGCATCCGCTTTTGAAACTGGCCGTGCTCGAGCCAGTAGTCTTGCAGTTTACACTCACCGGCCTGGTCGCAGATCGGGCAGTCGACCGGGTGGTTCAAGAGCAGCAGCTCCTGCACGGTCTTGCGTGCCTGGGTCACGTGCTGCGAGGAATCGCTGCGCACGACCATACCCTCGACGGCCGCAATTTGGCAGCCGGGCTGAAGCTTTGGCTTCTTGCGCGGGACGTAGTCACCGAGCTTCGCGTCCCAGTCGAGGACGTCGAGCATCATCGCGCGTTGGCCGGGCGGCGGTTCGATTTCGACGAGGCACATGCGGCAGTTCGCCGCGACCGAGAGGCCCGGGTGCCAGCAGTAGTGCGGGATCTCCGTGCCGACCTTGCGGGCGGCTTGGATGATCGTCTCACCGGGTTCGAACGAGATTTCCTGATCGTCGAGCTTGAAAGTCGGCATCGATGGTTTCCTTGCGAGCGATCAGTGATCGCACTCGCCGCCGATCATGTTGAGGGAGCCGAAGATGGGGACGACGTCGCTGATCATGCGCCCCTTCAGCAGATGACCGAGGCCGCCGGTGTTCATGAAGCTGGGCGGCCGGATGCGAACGCGGAACGGCGTGCCCGAACCGTCGCTCACGAGGTAAAACCCAAGCTCGCCGTTGCCGGCCTCCGTGTACGAGTACACCTCGCCCTTCGGGACCTTCGCCCCTTCCATGACGAGCTTGAAGTGCTGGATCGTCGCCTCGATGGTGCCGTAGACGGCCGTCTTCTCGGGCAGCATGACGCGCGGGTCGTCGACGCTCACGGCGCCTTCGTCCGCCATGCGCGCGCACGCTTGCTCGATGATCCGCGCCGACTGGCGGATTTCCGCGAGGCGCACGAGGAAGCGGTCGAGCGTGTCGCCGTTCGTGCCCACGGGCACCTCGAAGTCGATCTCGTCGTACTTGAGGTACGGCTGCGTCTTGCGGATGTCGTAGGCGACGCCGGTCGCGCGGAGGCACGGGCCGGTGAAGCCGAGCGAGATCGCGTCCGCTTGGGAAATGACGCCGACGTTCTCGAGGCGGTCGACGAAGATGCGGTTCTTGAGGAGCATCTTCTCGGACTCGTCGACGATCGCCACGACCGAACGGGCCGTGTTGAGCGCGAGGTCCTTGAAGTGCTTGGTGGGCGGCTTCGCCATGCCGCCGATACGCCCGAAGGAGTGCGTGAGACGCGCGCCGGTCTCCTCCTCCATGACGTCCCAGATCATCTCGCGCGCCTTGATCATCCACAGAAACGGCGTGAAAGCGCCGAGCTCCATGGCCATTGCGCCGTCGCACGTGAGGTGGTCCGACATGCGGGCCAGCTCGCCGAGGATCATGCGGTACCACTGGCAACGCTCCGGAACGACGATGCCGCACATCTTCTCGACCGCGAGCGCGTAGCCCACGTTGTTGAGCATGGGGCTGACGTAGTTCAGGCGATCGACGTAGGGGAAGACCTGCGCCCACGTGCCGCGCTCGCACATCTTCTCGAAGCCGCGGTGCAGGTAGCCGATCTGCACGTCGACGTTGAGGATGGTCTCGCCGGAGAGGTCGACGACGCAGCGAACCGTTCCGTGCATCGCGGGGTGCGACGGGCCCATCATGAGGCGCATCGGCTCCGCGGGGAGCTCGAGGTGGCCTTCGTCAAGTTCGAGATCGAGGGATTCCATGGTCGGTTCTCCTCAGTTCGCGTCTTCCGCGCGCTTGGTCCAGTCGTTGCGGGCGAAGCTCATGCCTTCGTGGGGACCGAAGGGAGCTTGCTTGTCGATGCTCATGCCCGCCTCTTCGTCCGTTCGGTAGGCGACGAGCGGTTGCGCCTTCTCGGCGGGGTAGTCCTTGCGGAGCGGGTGCCCCTGGAACTCCGGGTACATGAGGATGCGGCGAAGATCCGGGTGACCACGGAAGTTCACGCCGAACATGTCGAAGCATTCGCGTTCGAGCCAGTTCGCGGTGCCCCAGAGCCCCACGACCGTGTCGATTTCGGCGCCTTCGCCCTCTTCGTCGCCGACGCGGGTCTTGATGCGCACGCGATGGCCCTTGGTCAGCGAGTACAGGTGCGCCACGACCTCGAGGCGCGGCGTGCGCTCGGGGTAATCCACGGCCGAGAGGTCCGAGAGCATCTCGAAGGCGCACGCGGGATCGTTCTTGAGGAACGTCGCGATCTCGAGCCACTTGGAGCTCTCGACGACCGCGGTGTCGTCGCCGAACTGGGCGTGCGTTTCGACGATCGCCGCGCCGAACTTCTGCCGAAGCAGCTGAATGACCGCTTGGCTCACTTGTCACCTCCCTCGAGGAGGCCCTTCTTGCGGATCTGGACGAGGCCGTCTTGCGCGCCCTGCACGGGGTCGAAGCGCGGCTTGACGATCGCGGGGCGACGATCACCGGAAGCGATCTTGTCCTGGAGCAGCATCAGGCCGTCGATGACCGCCTCGGGGCGCGGCGGACAACCGGGGATGTACACGTCGCACGGGATGACTTTGTCGATGCCCGGGACGGTCGTATAGTTATCGTAAAACCCACCGGAGCTCGCGCAGGTGCCGAACGCGAGGACCCACTTGGGCTCCATCATCTGCTCGTAGATGCGCTTCAGCACGGGCGCCTGGCGCTGGCTGATCGTGCCGACGACCCAGAGAAGGTCCGACTGGCGTGGCGAGAAGCGCGGGGCCTCGGCGCCGAAGCGCGCGGTGCCGTCGAAGCGCGGGCTCGTGAGCGCCATGAACTCCATGCCGCAGCACGCGGTCACGAAGGGGTACTTGAACAGCGACCACTTGCGCGCCCACCCGAGGAGTGCGTCGAGCTTCGTGGTCGCGAAGCCTGTTTCGTTGCCGTCGAGGGTGACGGACTTGAGCGGTGCGTTCATTGCCTCAGCTCTCCCACTCGAGGGCGCCCTTCTTCCAAACGTAGACGAGGCCCAGGAAAATCACGACGAGGAAGCCCATCATCGAGGCGAGGCCCATCCACCCGAGCGCGCGGAACTGCGTGGCCCACGGGTAGACGAACACCGACTCGATGTCGAAGACCACGAAGAGGATCGCGGTCAGGTAATACTTGATTGAGATCTTGACGTTCTTCGCGCCGTCGCTGTCGCTTCCGCATTCGAACGGAAGGGATTTCTCGGCGGTAGGGTTCTTCGGGCCGAGCAGCGTGGCCAGGGTGAAGAACGCGGACGCGATGACGGTGGCCACCACGAACAACATGAACATCGGTGCGTAGGTCTGGACGTGCATCCGGCCTCATGGCGACGCGGAAAAAAGGGTGCGTCGCGGGACGTGCCGCTTGTAGGCGCGGGCGCGCACAGTGTCAACGCAAGGGCTGCGAATGTGCACCGGCAGCGGCGAGGTCACGCGTGACGACAAGGTGCGTCAAGAGAGCGGGGCGAGCACCGCCCGTGAACGCGCGTAGCTCAGCCGTTGCTCGCGGACTTGCCGCCGCTGCGGACGTGTGATCGCCAGACGGACGCCGCGGGGCCGATAGCCTTGTCGACGGCCGCCTGGGTCGCGGCGAGCTCGGTCGCCGGGAGGCCGAGCGCCGCCGCCCGATCGAGGCAACCCTGAGCGGCCACGAAGCGACCGCGCTCCGCGAACGCGCGCGCGAGGATCGGCAACACCGCAGCAGCTGGCGCGCCGTACCCCTGGGCGCGGCGTAGCAGCGCGATGGCCTCAGCGTGACGACCGTCGTCGACGAGCGCGGAGCCAAAGCGGAGGAAGCAATCGGCCGACGATGCGCCCTCCGGCGCGTATTGAATCGCGACGCGGAACACCTCGTCCGCGAGCTCGCGTTGCCCCAGGCGCACGTAGGCCGTACCGAGAATCGCGAGCGCGCGTGCGAGCAGCGTGCGCGCCTCCATCGGGAGCATTTGCCCCTCGGGGGTGCGCACGAACACCGAGAGCGGACCGGCCCACGAGCCGACCGTCGCCACGACCGACGACCAGTCGCCGCGGCTCGCCGCGACCTCGACGTCGTCGACGCGCGCGAGATCGATCGCCCCTTGCTGGTTGTTCGACGCGTGCTCGAGCTCCTCGCGCACGTGGCCGCGAAGGCGCGTGCGGAAGGCGTCAAGCGGCACGGTCTCGACGCCCGAGGGACCCGTGATTCGGATCTTCGAGGGCGCGCCTTCGTCGAGCACGAGCTCTTCGAGGCGGTAGCCGAAGATTGGGGCCAGCAACACGAAGCGCACGCCGATGAAGTCTTGGGTCGCGTCGACGTCGCTCTCGGACGGGACCGACTTCGAGGGCTCTTCGTGCTGAGAAATCAGGGCGATCACGAGGCGACGGCGGAAGTCCGGCAACGTGAGGCGCTGCGGCTCCCCCTCCCCGCTCGCCTCGTTCGCACCGAGCGCGAACTCGACGATCGTGTGGTCGGCGTTGCGACGATCGACGTCGAGCGACGTGATGCGCGCGCCGACGATGATGGAGAACGCGAAGAAGCTCTCGCCGAGCACGTCGCAGATGGACCGGTAGCTCGGGGTGCCTTCGGCGATGCGCTCGAGCCACCCGTCGGTTCGCACGCCACCCAGCGAGACTCGTTTGCCCATCGTCATGTTCGAGGCGGCACCTTCGCACGAACGGCGCGCTCCGTCGAGCCTTGGCGCAGCTTCCGCGCACCGTGTCGACAAACCTCGCGAATCTCGCAAGGCGTGCAAACCGCGGCTTCGAAGCGCGAACGACAGCCCGACGCCATGCCGAGGTGGCACAGCGCGAAATCGTACTTCACGGGGTCTGCTTCGTCGAAGCGCCGAAAGACCGCCGTGATCTCCTCAGCGACGCGCCACGACGGGCTCGCGGCGCGCGTGAGGCCGAGGTTCCGTGCGAGCTTGTGCACGTGCACGTCGACCGGCATCACGAGCACGGAGGGCGCGACGGGCCAGAGCCCCAAGTCGACGCCGTCCGCGGGTCGAATCATCCAGCGAAGAAACAGCAAGAGCCGCTTCGATGCCGAACCCCCGCGCGGATCGGGCAGCAGGTGCGCGGGGCCTCGTCGCTCGCCGCTTGCTGGAAACGCCGCAGCATCGCGCAACTCGTCAACGAAAGATGCGAGCGCTTCCGCGAGCCCGGACTCGGGCCGACGCGATGCGAAGGCCGCCCCGAGCGAACCGTGCCGACGCTGAATGATGTGTGCACCATGCACGAGATTCGCAAGATCGTCGCCTTGGTAGAGGCGGTGGCGAAAGCCGAGGAGCTTATGCCGGAGCGCGGGCAGATCTTCGGAGGCCGCGACGAGGTCATCGCCGGTGCGCGCGCCGAACTCATGGAGTTTGCCGCGGATGGTCGTGACGTTTCCGAACGCGCAGCTCGCCGCCACGAGCGCCGCGAGCTCTTGCTGCAGCGGTCCCCGGTAGCCGTGAACGAAGCCCACGGGGTCGACGCGCCGCCGCGCCTCCGCGTCGCATCGTGTGCGCACCTCCTCGAGAGCGCGCTCGAGCCGAACGAGCTTCTCCGGAGCGAGGAGCGGCAACGAGCGCCGCGGCTTGGTCATGCGTCGCGAAGCGGATGCGCGAGCACGATCGTCTGATCACGACCCGGGCCGATGCTCACGATCGAGAGCGGGCACTCGACCTCGGCCTCGACGAAGCGCACGAAGTCGAGCGCCTCTTTCGGGAGCTCCTCGAGCGACTTCGCGCTGCTGACGTCCTGCGAGAACCCAGGGAAATCCGAAAAGACGGGCGTCGCGCTCTCGAGCTCGTCGACCGGGAACTCACGCGTGCGACCCGACGGGGTGTCGTAGGCCACGCAGGCGCGGATGGTCTGGAGGCCCGCGAGGACGTCGAGCTTCGTGAGGGCGATCGAGTCGAGACCGTTGAGGCGCACGGCGTAACGGAGCGCAGGGAGATCGACCCAGCCCACGCGACGCGGACGCCCCGTGACCGAGCCAAACTCGGCTCCGACCTTGCGGATGCGGTCGGCGACCTCGCCTTCGAGCTCGGTCGGGAACGGCCCACCGCCCACGCGCGTGCAGTAGGCTTTCGCGAGACCCACGACGGCGTCGATGCGGCTTGGACCGATGCCCACGCCGGTGCACGCGCCGCCGGCGATCGCGCTGGAGGAGGTCACGTACGGGTAAGTGCCGTGGTCGACGTCGAGGAGCGTTCCCTGTGCACCTTCAAAGAGCACCCGCTTGCCGTCGCGGAGCGCCCGCTCGGTGAGCGCGGCCGTGTCGGCGAGGAGCGGGAGGAGGTTCTGGCCTGCGGCCCACGCGTCTTCGACGACGGACTCCACGGTCGGGACCTCTCCACCGAGCGCCACGATCGTCGGGGCCCAGGCCGCGAGGGCCTTGGTGACACGCGCCGCGAGATCCGCGCGGTTACGGAAGTCGCGCAGGCGGATCCCGCGCCGCGCCGCTTTGTCTTCGTAGCAGGGGCCGACGCCGCGCTTCGTGGTGCCGATCGCCGAGGTCGTGGCCTCGCGCAAGCCGTCGACGAGGATGTGGTAGGAGAGGATCACGTGCGCGCGCTCCGCGACCCGCATGCGGTCGCGAGGCGAGAGGCCCTTCGCGTCGAGCGTGTCGAGCTCGCCGACGAGGACTTTGGGGTCGACGACGGTGCCTTGCCCGAGCAGGCAGAGCGCGTCGCGGCGAAGGATGCCGCTCGGCACGAGGCGCACGACCACCTTCTCCGAGCCGACCACGAGCGTATGCCCCGCGTTCGGTCCCCCGGCGTAGCGCACCACGAGGTCCGCTTCGTCCGTGTAGATGTCGACGACTTTGCCTTTGCCTTCGTCGCCCCATTGGGCGCCGACGATGATCACACCAGCCATGGTCGCAAGCTCCGAGAGACCGACGACGCCTAGCAGCGTATCGCCGGGAACGCGAACGGCATCAGCCGAACGCCGCGCTCCGCAGGTGAGCAAGCAGCGCTTCCACCGGTTTTTCCGAGAAGATCCGCATGCCGCTCGAGCGCCGCGTGAACGACTCGTGATCGAGGACAAAGGCCGCCTCCGTGTCGCTCGCCGCGTCTCCGTGCACGACCACGAGGCCTGCGTCACGGAGCGCCCGCGCGGCGGCAAACGCTCCCTCGCCCACCACCGCCACGCGCAAGGGCGGCGACACGGAGGGCATCTTCGAGAGGCGCGACAAGCGCTCGATGTCGATCGCGAAGCCCGACGACGGGAGCTCGCGACCGTAACGCGCGACGAGGGAGTCGTAGCGACCGCCGGAAACAATCGCTTCGTCGGCGCCCGCCGCGAAGATTTGAAAGGTCGTACCTGTGTAATACGAAAACCCACGGAGCGTGGTGAGGTCGACGCGAAGCCGCGATGCGAGACCTGCACCTTGCGCCAACGCCACGAGCGCCTCGAGGCGATCGAGCGCGGCCACGGCTGAGGGCCAGGGCGCGAGCACGGGGCGAGCCAAAGCGATCGAGGACGGATCGTCGTCGAGACCGAGCAGCGTCACGAGCGTTCTCGCGATGCCCTGCGGAAGTGCCGCCCCAAGGTCGTCGAGGACCCGCACGTCGCGGCGATCGATGGCTTGGTGCAGCGCCGAGCGCGGAGCCAGCGGAACCTGTGCGAGAAGCTCCTCGAGAACCAACGCATCCCCGAGGTCGAGCGTGCTCGACGCGAGGCCCTCGCGGGCGACGAGCTCGTCGGCGAGCGCGATGAGTTCGAGATCGCCGAGCGGCCCCGACGGACCCGCGAGCTCGACTCCGCACTGGGCGACCTCGCGCCGAGCTGCGCTGCCGGAGCCTGCGCGACGCACGACGTTTGCAACGTAGGCGAGGCGCAACGGCGGCTCCGCGTGGCGCATGCGGGTCGCGAGGATGCGTGCGACTTGCGGCGTGACGTCCGGCCGCAGCGCAGCCACCTCGCCAGACTCCGGCTCGACGAAGCGCAACACGTCGGCCCCCTCGCCTCCGGGGAGCCCGCGCTCGAGCACCGACGCGAACTCGAAGCTCGGCGGATCGATGAGCCCGTAGCCCCACGCGCCCGCACGCGCGAGCATGCGCTCGACGAGGGCCCGGCGAGCCTCCGCCTCGTGAGGCAGGCGATCGCGCATGCCGGTGGGGAGAGGAGCTTCGAGGGACCGAGGCGTGAGACCCATGGGGAACGGGCTAGCGCGCCTTGCTCATGGGGGAAAGGTTGCGGCGCTCGGGCCGAGCACCTCGACCTCGCGCACGTCGACGACGCGCCCTCCCTCGAGGAGCTCGATCCGATGCGACCCCACGACGAGCGGAAGCGCGAGGCGTTCCTCGTCGCGGACCACCGAAACGGTCACGGGACCATCGCGAACCACGAGTGCCGCTCGCGAGCCGCGCGGACGCGTGACGAGGACGCGCAGGCCCTGCGCGTCGGCTGCGCGCGAGGCATCGACGCGGAATCGAGCGCCCTGCACGGGAAAGACAAAGCGGCTCGACGCGGCGTGTTCCGTTGGTTCACCCGTCCGCTCGCGCCGACGAAACCCGCGCCTCTCCCGGACCGGGTCAGTCGACGGGCCCATGACCTCGAACGCACGCTCTTCCCAGCTCTGCGGATTGGGGGGTGGAAACGAACCGGCGGGCGGATGCGTGGCGTCGAGGATCGACCGCAGCACCGGACCGGGACCGCGCGCCCCGTTCACGTCGCGCGTGGCGCCTCCGTCGGCCCGCCCAAACCAAACGCCTGCGAGCATCGTCCGCGTGTAGCCGATGGCCCAGGAGTCGCGGTGGTCGCGCGAGGTGCCTGTCTTCACGGCCAAGGCGTACGGTGCCGCGAAGACACCGTCGCGCTCGAAGGAAGGGGCGCGTCTTCGATCGTCATCGAGGAAGATTGAGACGATGCGCGCGGCGTCCGCGCTCATGACACGGCGCTCGAGGCCTTCGGCGCGCTCTTCGAAGCGGAGCGGCCTCGCGATTCCCTCGTGCGCGAGCGCGCCATACGCTTCGACGAGCTCCGCAAGGCACACCTCCCCGTCGCCGAGCGCGACGTTGACGCCGTAGTGCTCGGGCGACTCACGAAGCGACGTGAGCCCAGCGCGTACGAAGAAATCGAGGACCCGCGGCACTCCAAGGCGCGCCGCGAGGCGCAGCGTGGGTACGTTGAGCGAGCGCGCGACCACGTCTTCGAGCGGCACCGACCCGTGAAAGCGACCGTCGTAGTTGCGCGGTTCGTAGGCGCCCTCGTCGCCGTCGAACGCGAGCGGGGAGTCATCGATCACCAGATCTTCTCCGCCAATGTCATCGAGCGCGAGCGCCGCGAGGAGCGGCTTCAGCGTAGAGCCTGGCTGGCGCTTCACCTCCGTGCCGTCGAACCACGGTTCCTCGTCGACGGAAACGGTGTAGGCTGCACGCACTCCCATGGAGGCGAGGTCGACGACGAGGGCGG
>CAIOHM010000509.1 GCA_903858055.1 uncultured delta proteobacterium | reverse complement strand
GTGCTTGTGCTCCGACGGCGGCTCCTGGTCGCAGGTGAGCCGGAAGATGCGCGGACGTGACTCCGGCGGAATGCGCGCGTGGTTGCGTGCGCGCAGGTGGAGGAAGTGCCAGAGGTCGATCTCCGAGCGATCGAAGCCCACGCCGAGGAGGTCGCCGAGCTCGACGGTCCCGAGGGCGAAGAGATTCGCTCGCAACTCGCCTGGTTTCAACGCAAGTACCCGACCGCGCTCGATCGCCTCGCCTACGTGCGCCGGAAGATGGCCGAGCTCGCACGCGTGAGCCGCGACGGGTGAGCCGCGCAGACCGGCGCCTCCACGTGCGCGCGGTCTGCGTGACGTCCCTTTCGCATCAGGCGCGGGCAGCGAGCTGGCGGAGCGCCGTGGCCCAATCTTCCACGTGGTCCGCACGGACGAGCTTGCCGTCTTCGACCGTGTGGATGTCGATGGCGACGACGGAGAAGCTGCCGCCGCCGTGGGGCACGCCCATGAAGTCCGCCGCGGGCGTGCCGCTCGCTTCGCTGCGAACCACGACGGTGTTTCCGTCCACCAAGACGTCCTTCACGTCCCACGCGAGGTTCGGGATGAGCTTGCCGAAGCCCATCACCTGCTTGATGAAGTCCTCGCGGCCCTTGCTCGTGTTCGCGCTGCCGTAGGAGCGCCACTCGGGGCTCGCGACGCTCGAGACGAGGGCGGCGACGTCCTTCGACGCGGGGGTGTTGAGCGCGGCGTAGAAGGGGGCAACGAGGGCGCGGGCGGATTCACGGGTCATCGAGGTCATGGCGTCTCTCTCTTTCGGGAAGGTCAGCGGGAGGAGTTCCCGCCGTTCGATGGGAGGAAGATGAAGCATCGGAGACCGTTCGATAAGGCAGGTGAGTTCGGAGACACTGTTCGATAGAATCGCATGATGCTCGACCAGCTGCGCGCGTTGGCAGTCTTTGCGAAAACCGCCGATCTCGGCTCGTTCCGTGCCGCCGCGAAGGCGCTCGCGCTCTCGCCCTCCGTCGTGAGCCACCACGTCTCCGAGCTCGAGCGACACCTGGGGCTGCCGCTTCTCTACCGAACGACGCGCAAGCTCGCGCTCACGCCCGAGGGCGCACGCCTCCTCGCCAGTGCACGAACGATGGTCGATGCCGCCGAGCGCGGACTCGATGCAGCGAGCGGGCACACGGCGGAGGCCAAGGGCACGCTGCGGCTCACGGCGCCTGCGTTCTTCGCGGAGACCCGCTTCTCGCGGGACCTCGGCGCCTTTGCGGCGGCCCACCCGGCGGTGACGCTCACCGTGCAATTCACGGAGGCGCGCGAGGATCTGCTCTCCGGCGGTCTCGACCTCGCGATTCGCATCGGCTCGCGCGAAGACAGCTCGCACGTCACGCGCAAGCTCGCCACGCTCCACCGCGTCGTCGTCGCCGCGCCCGCGCTCCTCGAGCAGCACCCCTCGCCGCGCACCGTGAAGGACCTCGCCGCGCTGCCCGTCGTGCACCTCGGTGCGCGCACGCCGGAGCTCGCGCTCGTGCCGCCCAAGAAGAAGGCCGCCGTGACCCACGCCTACACGCCGCGCATCACCGTCGACAGCGCCGCAGCCATGCGCGAGCTCGTCCTCGCAGGCGTCGGCATCGCGACCTTGCCGGAAGTGCTCGTGCGCCGGGATTTGCAGGGCGGTCGCCTCGTGCAGCCCATGGCCGATCACCGCGTGCCCGAGCTCCCCGTCTACGCGCTCTGGCCCCGCAACGCGCAGCGCGCCACGCTCACCGCACGCTTTCTCGAGTTCATGGCGCCGCGCTTCGAGAAGCTGTTTGTGTAGGCAGGACGCTCGCCGAACGCGCCTCCGCTCCCGCGCTCACCGCCCGTGCGAGCGTTCGTGTCGAACGTCTCCCGAACCATGGAACATCCCAAGCCGATGCCGCAGGATCTCGACGCACGCCTCGCGCGCGCAGCGAAGCGTTGTGCCGAGTTGTCGGGCACCCTGGCGGTCGTGCTGTTCGGCAGCGTGGCGCGTGGAGAGGCGACGGCCTGGTCCGACATCGACATCGGGGTGCTCGCGACGACGCCCATGTCGCTCGACGATCGCGTGGCCACGCTCAACGACTTGCACGCGATCTTCGAGCGCGACGTGGACCTCGTGGATTTGGCTGCGGCGCCGCTCCCGCTGCGCGCCCATGCGGTCGCGGAGGGGCGAGTCCTCGTCGTGAACGACCGCGAGGCCTGGGCAGACTTCGCGACGGAGACGACGATCGACTGGCTCGACTTCCGCCCGACGTACGAGCGCGCGCTGAAGCTCGAACTCGAACGCTTCCGCGGCGAGGCGCGCGCATGAACAGCATGGAGAAACGCGCAGCGAAATGCCGAGCGATCGAGCGGCACCTCCTCCGCGTGGAGGCCATGCGTCCACGTGAGCGAGAGGCGCTCGTGCCGATCGAAGGCATGACGCAAACAGGCCCCCGCGCGTGCGCGAGAGCCCGTCTTGCTTGCGGCGGTCGACCTCAATCGCGACCCGTGCAGACTACATCGAGAGGCCGCCGTCCACGTCGATGACGCGGCCGTTGAAGTAGTCGCACTCGATGCAGAACTTCACGGCCTGCCAGATGTCCTCGGGCTCGCCGACGCGGCCGCAGGGCACGCTCGCCACGAGCGCGTCGCGGGCCTTCTGGTTCATGCCGCGGGTCATCGGCGTCTCGATCATGCCCGGCGCAACGGCGACCGCGCGAATGCCAAAGGACGCAAACTCGCGGCTCCAGGTGACGACGTTCGCGGCCAACGCGGCCTTCGCGGACACGTAGTTCGACTGCCCGCGATTGCCGTGACGCGCGATGCTCGAGATGCTGACGACGACGCCAGGACGCTCGCCCGCCTCGACCATGGCCGCGACCGTGTCGCGCACGATGAGCGTCGCGCCCGTGAGGTTCACGCCGATGACCGTGTCCCAGTCCGCGCGGGACATCTTCTTCACCTCGCCCGTGGTCTTGTCCTTCTTCACGAGGAGGCCGTCACGCAGGATGCCCGCGTTGTTGATGAGGCCGTTGACGCCGCCCATCGACTCCTTCGCCCAGGCGACGAAGCTGGCGATGTCGTCCTCGCTCGAGACGTCGAGGCGACGGCGGTGAATGCCTGCGGGGAGCTCCGCGAGCGCCGCCTCGTTGATGTCGCCCG
>CAIOHM010000508.1 GCA_903858055.1 uncultured delta proteobacterium | reverse complement strand
TAC
Organism: uncultured delta proteobacterium; assembly: GCA_903858055.1. Taxonomy (GTDB): domain Bacteria; phylum Myxococcota_A; class Polyangia; order Polyangiales; family Polyangiaceae; genus CAIQDA01. Next base: position 7,749 of record CAIOHM010000508.1, on the reverse strand, counting down.
TTTGTGAGTGAGCTCTGCCTCCAAAAGACGCAGCTGCAAGGGATTCAAATCACCCCTTTCGCGATCCACAAGAGCACTTGCACGCCCTTCTTGCCTGGCCCTTTCGTGAGCGCACGGAGCATGAGCGGCGGCGCGTCCACGGCGCCCTCGCTGCGCCGTACGCTCGCTTCGAAGGCGGGCCGCCAGCGGTCGAAGCTCTCCGGCGGCGCGACGTACGTGATCATCGCCATGGCGTCGCCGGTCGCCACGACCCAGACCCACCGCTTCGTCGTCTTCCCCGACGCCGTCACCGTCGCGAGGATCCGTCCGGCGCGGTGACCGCCGATCGCGTCCATCGCCTGCTCGTCGACGTGAACCACCGCGTCGCGCGCGTCGAAGCCCGTCGCCACCGAGCGCGCGAACCTGGCGAGCAGGGTCTCCGTCACCGGCTGCGCCCCCGGCACGAGCTTCGCGTACGCAAAGGCACGCGCCCCGTCGCCCTCGTACTCGCCCGAGAACGCGCAGGCGACGATCCCTTCGCCATCGCAGAAAACGGGCCAGGTGGGCTCGAGCGCGCGCCCGTGCGACGACATCGCGTCGACGAAGCCCTCCGGAGAATGAAAGCGAAACGGCACCTCCGCCGGAGCTTCCGCGCGGGCGACCGGGGCCGCGAGCGCGAGCGCGGTCACGCAAGCGCCGAAGGGAAACGCCGAACGAGCCATGGACCGGGAGCCTACCATCGCGACGGAAAAAGCGCGAACCAGCGGGCGCTGGCGCCCTATTAACACATACGTCCCGCATACGCTATCCATCCGTCGACACACGGGAAGCGCTTGCGGAGGCCTGCTTTGCGCGGCCGCGTCCGCGAGGCTCTGGTAGCCTCACGACGTGCATCGATCGCACCTGCTCCCGCTCGCCACCGTCGCCACCGTCGCCACCGTCGTCGTCGTCGCGCTCGCGCTTGGCCTTGGAGCCTGCGACGGATCGCCACCGCCCGCGTACCCTTCCGTTCGCTACGAGCAGGAGCCCTTCCCTCCCCCGCCCGCGCGTGACGAGGTCCGCGACGCGGGTGCCGCACGCGTCGACGGCGCCAGCCCCGGGGCCCGCTGACCCGCTTTTTGCGGAGGGCTTGGGAGACGGATCCCTCCGAGCGAAAACCGCGCTAGTGAGGGACCCATGTCGAACGCCCGTACCTTCGATCGCGGCACCGTCGAGCATGTCGCCAAGCTCGCGGCCCTCTCGCTCTCGAGCGAGGAAGCCGAACGGTTCACCACCGAGCTCGCCGCCATCGTGGCGCACGTCGACGAGCTCGCGAGCCTCGACACCTCGGACGTGCCCCCCACGTACCAAGTTTGCGTACCGGCCTCGGCGCTCCGCCCCGACGTCGTCGTGCCGAGCCTCTCGAACGAAGAGGCCCTCTCGCAAGCGCCTCGTCAGTCCCACGGCGGCTTCGCCGTCCCCGTCTTCGTCGAAGGTTGAGCCCCATGTTCGACTCCATCGTTCGCCTTGCCGAGAGCGTCCGCTCCGGGGAACGCAGCGCCGAGGGCGTTGCCACGGAAACCCTCGCCCGCGTCGACGCGCGCGAGCCCAGCGTAAAGGCCTTCTTGCACGTGGACCGCGCCGGTTTCCTCGAGGCCGCGAAGGCCGTCGATGCGAAGCGCGCGCGCGGCGAAACGCTCGGCCTGCTGGCCGGTGTCCCCATCGCGATCAAAGATGCACTCTGCATGACCGGCGTGCCCACGACGGCGGCTTCGCGCATCCTCGAGGGCTACAAGCCCGTGTATGATGCAACCGTCGTCGCGAAGCTCCGCGCGGCCGACGCCACGCTCGTCGGCAAGACGAACCTCGACGAGTTCGCGATGGGCTCCTCGAACGAGAACAGCGCCTACGCCAAGGTCCACAACCCGTGGGACCTCGACCGCGCCCCGGGCGGGTCCTCCGGTGGCTCGGCCGCGGCCGTCGCGTCGCGCATGTGCCCCGGCTCGCTCGGCAGCGACACGGGCGGCTCGATCCGTCAGCCCGCGAGCTTCTGCGGCATCGTCGGCGTGAAGCCCACCTACGGGCGCGTCTCGCGCTACGGGCTCATCGCCTTCGCGTCGTCGCTCGACCAGGTCGGCCCCTTCGCGACCGACGTGCGCGGTGCCGCGCGCATGCTCCAGGTGCTCGCCGGCCATGACCCGCACGACGCGACGACGCTCGACGCCGCCGTCGACGACTACGAGGCGGCCTGTGAAAAGCCCGTAAAGGGCCTCCGCGTGGGCATCCCGCGCGAGTACTTCGGCGAGGGCCTCGACCCCGAGGTCGACGTGGCCGTGCGCCGCGCGATCAGCTGCCTCGAGCAGTTCGGCTGCACCGTGAAGCCCGTGAGCCTGCCGCACACGAAGTACGCGGTGGCCACGTATTACGTCCTCGCGACGGCCGAGGCCTCGAGCAACCTCGCGCGCTTCGACGGCGTTCGCTACGGCCTCCGCAAGGAGCCCGACCGCGATCTTCGCAACATGTACGGCGCCACGCGCGACGCGGGCTTCGGGCCCGAGGTCAAGCGCCGCATCCTCCTCGGCACCTTCGTGCTCTCGTCGGGCTTCTACGACGCGTATTACCTCAAGGCGCAGAAGGTCCGTACGCTCATCACGCGCGACTTCGAGAAGGCCTTCGAAGAGGTCGACGTGCTCTGCGCCCCCACGGCGCCCACGACCGCGTTCAAGATCGGCGAGAAGACCCACGACCCGCTCGCGATGTACCTGAGCGACATCGACACGCTGCCCGCCTCGCTCGCCGGCGTGCCCGCGATGAGCATCCCCGTGGGGCTCTCGGCGAGCGGCCTCCCGATCGGCCTTCAGATCATCACGCCGCACCTCCAAGAGTCCCGCGCCTTCGCGATCGCCGCGGCGTGCGAGAGCCACGCGGCGCTCCAAGTCGGCGCGCCCACGAAGTTCGCATGAGCCTCGCGGTGCGGCTCGTCGGCGCCGGCGACGAAGCGGCGCTCCTCGCGCTCTTCGCGCGTGCGGGGGTCTCCTGCCATTGCCGCTACTGGCACTTCGAGGGCACGAAGAACGACTGGCTCGAACGCAGCGCCTTTCGGCCGGAGGAGAGCGCCGCCGAGCTCGCGTGCGCTGTCCGCGAAGAGCGGTCCAACGACGGGCGCGGCGTGGTCGTGCTCGAGGGGAGCGAGGTCGTCGCCTGGGGAAAGCTCTTCCCCAAGGCCGCAGCGAAGAAGCTGCTCAAGCAGGGCCCCTACAACGCGTATTCCCAAACGCATACGCCGGACACCTGGTGTCTGGGTTGTGTCTTGGTCGACCCCGCGCGGCGTCGCCAAGGTGTCGCGCGTGCGCTCGTCGGCGGCCTCGCGGAGGCAGGCCGTGCGCTCGGGGCCAAGGCGATCGAGGCGTACCCGCGCGTGGGTCACGGCCCCGTCTCGGACGAAGAGCTATGGATGGGCATCGCGGCCCACCTCGAGGCGAGCGCGTTCGTCACGGTCTCCGGCGAAGCGCCGTACCCGGTCTATCGGCTCGAGCTCTGAGGGGCCTTCCGCGCACGCGCGGTGCCGCGGAGTTCAGGGCTGCGCGAACCGCAACGCGACGAGCGCGAGAGCGACGACGATCGTGACGAGCACGACCTGCACGAGCGCAAAGCGTGACCCGGTCGATCCTCGGCGCGCGAGCTCTTCGAGGTCGCCCGAGGAGACGAACGAGGGGATGGAACCGCCCGACAAGAGCTCTTCGGTCGTCGGCGGATCGGCCGCGATCGGCGACACGGAGGGCTCCGACGCCTCGAAGGGCAGCCCGACCGTGGTGCGCTCGCTGTCCGGCGCAGGCTCCACGCGCCCCGCCTCGACGGCCGAAAAGTCGATGCGACCCGCGTCGACGACCCCGCTGCTCGAGGGCACGTAGGGCGAGGAGGGCGCGGGGATGGGCACGCGGTTTTCGCCCGGGGGCAAGCGCCCGTCGAGCTTGGCGATCGCCTCGGCGATGCGCGCGCGACGAAGCACGATGGACCCGCCGCCGCGCACGGAGACCGCGTCGCCGACCTCGCGTGGCGAAGCGTCGCCGTGGACGTGCGCAAAAGCATCGAGCGCATCCGCAAGGGCGTCGGCCGTGCGGAAGCGTTTCGCGGGATCGCTCGCGAGGGCCTTCGCGATGATCGCGTCGAGGGCCACGGGGACCCCCGGCTTCGCCTGGGAGGGCAAGACGTACTCGCCGCGCATGATGGCCTGCATGATGGCCGGCTCGGTGGGCCCCTGAAAGGCGCGCGCGCCCACGACGCACTCGTAGAGCATGCACCCGAGCGCGAACACGTCGACGCGGCGGTCAATCGGCTGCCCGGAAATTTGCTCGGGTGGCATGTAGGCGAGCTTGCCGCGCAGCTGCCCTGCCGCGGTCGCCTCGTGCCACTGGAGGCTCGACCTCGCGACACCGAAGTCGACGACCTTCGCGTGCCCGTCGAGGTTGACCATCACGTTGTGTGGCGTGAGGTCGCGGTGGATCGTGCCGAGCGGCCGACCGTCGTCGTCCACCGCCTCGTGGGCCGCGTGAATGCCGAGGCAAACGTCGCGCACGATGCGCACGGCGACGGCGGGCTCGAAGGGCGCGTAATGGTCGCCGGGCCGGAGGAGCTTCATGAGCGGCTCGCCGTCCACCCACTCGAGCGCGAGGTAGGTGACCTCGTCGACGGCGCCGAGCTCGAGCGCCGCGCACACGTTCGGGTGGTGGATCCGCGCGGCGAGCACGGCTTCGTCGCGAAAGAGCCTGGCGATTTCCTCTTCGCGCGCCAGGTGCGGCAGCATCGTCTTCAGGGCCACGAGGCGTCGAAAGCCGTCGATGCCCACGATGCGCGCGGCCCACACGCGCGCCATGCCGCCAAAGGCGACCGGCATCACGAGCTCGTAGCGCCCGAGCCGCGTGCCCGCCCGCAGCGACTCGGGCCGAATGGTGGACTCGGAGCCGACGTCGCGGAGCTCCTCGGCCTCGAGCCATTCGACGTGCGGCGCCATGCGGGAAGCATCGCATGGACACGGGGAAGGTGCACCTTTCTGCTTCCCTCGGAAGAGCCATTCAGCGAAGATTTCGTGGATGGATTCGCTGCCCCTCCCCGCCGTCGCGGGTGCCACGCTCGCCCTCTTGGGCCTCGGTTTCGTGCTGCTCCGCAAGAAGCCCGCAGCGCCGCCTGCCCCGGGAATCGCAGGGCCCGCCGCACGTGTGAGCCTCCCGGCCGGCGCCTCGTTGCCTCCGCGCGCCTCGATGCCGCCGCGCCCCTCGCTCCGCCCCTCGGCGCCGCCGCCTTCGCTGCGTGAGTCGCTCCGCAACGTGTTCGTGGACCCCGCGCTCAACAAGAACGGGATCGGCTTCGGAAAAAAGTGCGAATGGATCGTCGCAAAGACCTCCCCCGACGCCCTCGCGGCGGCGCTCGGTCTCCGCGCAAGCGCGACCTCGTGGCGTGAAGCGCTCGCGCGCGCCGTGGGCGGCAAAGGCGTCGCGATTCTCGGGCCCGTCGACGGCTACGCGTTCGCCGTGGGCGAGCCGGCCACGTTCCGCGTGAACGGCGCGCACCTGCTCGACGATCCGAACCTCTTCGTGACCATCGCCGACAAGGTCGGCCGCGAGGTCCTCTTCTTCCAGTCGGACGCGCGAGCCGAGGGTTTCGCCTGGCTTCGCGCGCGCCCGGGCCTCGTCGAGCGCGCCTTCTCCGTCGTCGACACGCACACGTACGCCGACGAAGGCCCGCAGGACGAGACCGAGGAGCACGTGCGCGGTCAACGCCCGGTGCCCGAGGGCGAAGAGTGGTGGCCGTGTGAAGACGACGTGCTCGAAATGGCCGCAGGCTGGAGCGTCGATCCGTGGTCGCTCGACGAACGGGAGCTTGGGGCGCTGCCGTGCCTGCTCGCTCCGCGCGGCGAGGGCTGAGCGCGTCGAGAGCGTGAAGGCGCGCGCACCGCAGAAGGTGCAGCCGCCCGGTGAAGACGCTCGGAAGGATCGCTCTTTGGGCGGCGGCCTGCTAGGGCCCGTCGACCCTGAGGTTTTCCAGTGAAGTTCGTCGACAGTTGTGAGCTCAAAGTGTCCGCAGGCCGTGGTGGCAACGGCTGCGTGGCCTTCCGCCGCGAGAAATTCGTGCCTTTTGGTGGCCCGTCGGGCGGCGACGGCGGTCGCGGCGGCGACATCGTGTTCCGCGCCGACTCGGGGAAGAACAGCCTCCTCGACCTCGCGTGGCAGCACAACGTGAAGGCCGAAGGCGGCGAGCACGGCATGGGCTCGGACTGCTACGGCAAGGCCGGAAAAGACTTCGAGGTCGCCGTTCCGCTCGGCACGCAGGTGTTCGACGCGGACACCGGGGATCTCCTCGCCGACATCAACACGCTCGACGTCGCGGTGGTCATCGCGCACGGCGGCCGCGGTGGTCGCGGAAACATCCACTTCGCCACGAGCACCGAGCGCGCCCCGCGCCGCGCCGAACCGGGCGAGCCTGGCGAAGAGCGGCGCCTGCGTCTCGAGCTCAAGGTGATGGCCGACATCGGCCTGCTGGGCTTCCCGAACGTCGGCAAGAGCACGTTCATCCGCGCGGTCTCGCGTGCGCGGCCAAAGGTTGCAGACTACCCGTTTACGACGCTCACGCCGCACCTCGGCGTCGTCGCCGTGGACGACGAGCGCTCCTTCGTGATGGCCGACATCCCCGGACTCATCCCGGGCGCCTCGGAAGGCGCGGGGCTCGGCATTCAGTTCCTCAAGCACGTCGAGCGCACGCGCGCCCTCTTGCACCTCATCACGGTGACGGAAGAGGAAGAGGGCCGTGATCCCGTCGAGGACTTCAAGTGCCTCATGGGCGAGCTCGAGGCCTTCTCGCCCGAACTCGCGGCGCGCCCGATGGTCGTCGCGCTCTCGAAGGCGGACCTCACGCACGTGCGCGAGGCGTACGCGAAGCTCAAGACGCGCTTCAAGCGACGCAAGATCGAGCTTCACCTCGTGAGCGCCGCGACCGGCGAGGGCGTGCGCGAGCTGCTCGAGGCGCTCTGGAAGCTCCACCGCCCGCAGCCGACCGACGACTGAGCGTCGGGGCCGCGAGAGACCCAGCCTCACGCGGTGACGCGTTCGCGGTCACGGCGCCTCACGGCGCGAGCGCCTTGCGCGAAAAAAGAAGAGCGGCGTGAACCTCTGGGGGCTCGCGCCGCTCGCTCGTTCGAGGAGCTCCTCGCGTGAGGCTCAGGGGCAAGCGCCGCTGAACTCGACGCTCACGCCCGCCGACGCCGCGGTGCATGCGTTGCCGTAGGTCACGCCGTCGCAACCGCAGACGGGCTGGTACTGACGCGTGCAGATCTCGGGCTTGCGCGCGCAGGTGCCCGGCGCGTCCGAACGGCCGCAGTTTGCGCCCGCCGGGAACGCGCAGTACTCGCCCTCGGCGCACGGCTGCATGCCGCGGCTTCCGCACGCACGGCCCACCGTCACGGGGGCGACGACCTTGCGGTAGAACTCGTTCGCGGTCACGGTGGACAAGGTCGTGAGCGACGTGGAGGCGACGAGGATACCGGTGGCGCTCGAGGCCTCGGTCATGGCGCCGTTGCGGTCTGCGAGCGAGGCGAGCGGCGAGGTCGAGGCGAGGCGAAGGGTCGTGAACGTGCGCGAGGTCGTCGCGTTGAGCTTCGTCGTCTTGAGGGTCGGGCACGGGGTCGTGATGCACACGATGCCCGAGGGCCCCACGCGGTAAAAGGTCCCGGTGGGCGTCGCGCCGGAAGCGCCGCGCCAGGCCGCGGTCACCTTGAGCGTGGCGGTCGTCGCGAAGTTC